>CALMPG010000133.1 GCA_937871915.1 uncultured Phycisphaerales bacterium | reverse complement strand
GGCCCGGTCCCTCGCGACATCATCTCAGGGTCCTCCCCCCCCCCCCCCCCCCCCCTTCCCCCCCCCCCCCCCCCCCCCCCCTTCCCCCCCCCCCCCCCCCCCCCCCCTCCCCCCCCCCCCCCCCCCAGCCCCCCCCCCCCCCCCCCCCCCCCCGCCCCCCCCCTCCCCCCCCCCGCACCCCCCGTGGTCCCCCCCCGGCCCCGCGGCCCGCGCGCTCAGATCGCGCAGCGTGGGCTGGGCACGCTCGCCAACCTGCGGTCCCTGGCTCTGCTGGGCGCGGGAAGGTGGAATCACAAATGCGGCTCCATATGGGTTATTCCATCGGACGCGACAATCGTTCGCCCCCCGCACGATTTGGCCGGCGAATCCCCCGGATTGTTCCACAATCGGCCCCCAAAGACCGAGAACCTTGCCCCTCCCTCCTGCTCTTCGCGCCCCCCCCCCCCCTCCCCCCTGCCCCTCTCCCGCCCCTGGCGCGGTTTCTTACTTCCCCGAACCCACAAACCGCATCAGCGTCCCCGTCGCATCCGAGAGCGTGAGCCTGCCCGCATCATCGAACGCGAACGACGTCGCCCGCGAGAGCGATTGCAGGAACGACGACTCCAGCCGCATCGCCGCGGGCGGCCCCGCCATCTTCGTCGAGGCCAGCCGCCCCAGGTCCAGACGCCCCGCCGCGAGTGCCGCGGCATCCGTGGAGCCGAACAAGCGGTTCACCCCGCCGAACCCGCTCACCTTGCCGTCGGCATCAAAACGCAGCGACGGCGCCTTCTCGCCCGCGGCGAGCATCGACGACACCTCCGCCCCGCCCAGCCGATCCAGCGTCCACTCACCCGTGAGGCGCTGGGCCGGCGCCACGGCCGGCCCGCCCCGCGCCGGCGCACAGGCACAGTTGCACCCCGCCAGGCCCGCGACGCACAGAACCGCGCCGCCGAGAACCGCCGCCAAGACCGATCGGGCAAGAGTGTTCATGCCGGAGCATAGCGCTGCACGCGCGAAAACGCCCGGGCCCCCACGGGTCCGGGCGTGCTCGGACCCCTCGACCCGCCCGACGGCTCACGAGCCCGACCGATCGTCCACCTTCGCCTCCGGCGCGGCCCGCTTGAGCTCCCCCACCGCCGAGTCGCGCTCGGCCTCCGTCTCGAACCGCGCGCTCGTCCCCAGCGCCTGCCCGTCGTCCCCGTTGAGCACGAAGAAATGCCGGTTGGCGCCCGAGACCCTCTTCTCGTACCGCTCGTCCACCACGGCGTTGCGCTTCACCCGATCGATCGCGTGCAGCGCGGCCTCCCTGGTGGGGTGCTTCTCGCCCGAGAGCAGGACGGAGCGGGGGACGGACCCGGTGAGGTTGAAATAGAACCCCCCGTCCTTGGCGACCTTCAGTTCGAACGTGCTCATGGGCATGATCTCCAGAGGGGTAGCACGGACATCCACCGGGCCGGCACGAACCGCGCTGTGCTCCCCGCGATCCGACCGCCCCGGGCGCATCCCACACAAGGGACGCGCACGCAGTTTAGCGCGACGCGGCCCGGATATCCCCTCGGGCCGCGCCGCCACCGGTTCTCACGCCTTCAGCGCCCGGCTGCGCCGCCTCGTCTCGAACGCGGCGATGTCCGCGACCGTCGTCTTCCGCATGAACGCGATGGTCGCCTCGCGGTGGTGCACCCAGAACTTGTGCGCCGGGCAACTCCGCTCGTCGGAGCACTCCGCCACGCCGAGCATGCACCGCTTCTGGCAGATGGGATCGCCCAGGAGTTCCGCGATGGCCAGCAGCGAGATGTCCTGCGGGCGCCTCGCGAGGGTCACGCCCCCGCCCACGCCGCGCCGGGTTTCCACCAGCCCGACCCGACGCAGCGTGTTGACGATCTTGGCCAGATACGGCGCGGGGATGTCGCACGCCTCGGCGATCTCCTTGACCAGCAACGGCGCGCCGCCGGCGGTGGCGACGTACCCGAGTGTTGTGGCTGCATAGCCCGTGGCTTGGCCGAGCATGGCGTGGTTCCCGAGGCCCCTTGAAGCCGACTATATCCTCTTTTAGTCGTCTATTCCACAGGCGCGCCCCGCCTCTCAGGGGATGCCCCCAGCCCCAAAATACCGTGAAATACCCCGCAATACCCCGCTTGACAACCAAACTCGGCCGGTCACAATGGTCGGACACACACTGGACTATTGTATCTTTTAGTCTATTGATTCCGACTCCTGGGAGCCCCCGCCGCCCATGTCTCCCCTCCCCCTCTCCCCCGCCCCCCCGCATCGCTCCGCCCGGCCCTCCCCCACGCTCTCCCCCTCGCCCGGAGGGGCCGCGCTCGAGTCGTTCGTCTACGACGACGCCATCGTCCGCAAGTTCCTGGTCGCGACCATCGTCTGGGGCCTCGTCGCCTTCACGGTCGGGCTCATCATCGCCCTCGAGCTGGTCATCCCCAGCATCGTGAACTACACCACCGCCGCCGGGACGCGCCCCTTCGCCTTCCTGAGCGTCCTCATCGAGGTCCCCTTCCTCACCTTCGGCCGCCTCCGCCCCCTGCACACCAACGCGGCGATCTTCGCCTTCGGCGGCAACGCCATCTTCGCCGCGGTCTACTACTCCACGCAGCGTCTGTGCAAGGCCCGGATGTGGTCGGACACCCTCAGCGCCCTGCACTTCTGGGGGTGGCAGCTCATCATCGTGTGCGCCGCCGTCACGCTCCCGCTGGGCATCACCCAGGGCAAGGAGTACGCCGAGCTCGAGTGGCCCATCGACATCCTCATCGCCGTCGTCTGGCTCGGGTTCTTCGGCGGCAACTACTTCATGACGCTCAAGCACCGGCGCGAGCGCCACATGTACGTCGCCCTCTGGTTCTACACCGCGACCATCGTGACCGTGGCGATGCTCCACGTCTTCAACTCCCTGGCCATCCCCGCCGGGTGGTTCAAGTCCTACAGCATCTACGCCGGCGTGCAGGACGCCATGATGCAGTGGTGGTACGGCCACAACGCCGTCGCCTTCTTCCTCACCACGCCCTTCCTCGGCCTGATGTACTACTTCCTCCCCAAGGCCGCCGAGCGCCCCGTCTACTCCTACCGGCTCTCGATCATCCACTTCTGGTCGCTCATCTTCATCTACATCTGGGCCGGGCCCCACCACCTGCACTACACCGCCCTCCCGGCCTGGGCCTCCACGCTGGGCATGCTCTTCTCCGTGATGCTCTGGATGCCCTCCTGGGGCGGCGGGATCAACGGCCTGCTCACCCTGCGCGGCGCCTGGCACAAGCTCACCGACGACCCGGTGCTCAAGTTTCTCGCCACCGGCGTGACGTTCTACATGATGTCCACCTTCGAGGGCCCCATGCTCTCGATCAAGACCGTCAGCATGCTCAGCCACTACACCGACTGGATCATCGCCCACGTCCACGGCGGCGCACTGGGCTGGAACGGCATGCTCACCTTCGGCATGATCTACTGGCTCGCCCCGCGCCTCTTCCAGGCCCCGCTGCACTCCAAGAAACTCGCCGAGTGGCACTTCTGGATCGCCACCCTGGGCATCCTCCTCTACATCGTCCCCATCTACATCGCCGGCATCACCCAGGGCCTCATGTGGCGGGCCTTCGACCAGTCCGGCAACCTGCAGTTCCCCGATTTCGTCGAGACCGTCACCAAGCTCATGCCCTTCTACTGGTTCCGAGCCGCGGGCGGCTCGCTCTTCATTCTCGGCGCCCTGCTCATGGCCTACAACGTGCTCCGCACGTGGATGGCCCGGCCCGCCGCGTACCAGCAGCCCGTCCAGACCGCCCCGCCGCTCCCCCCCCTGCGCGACGCCCGCCCCGTCTTCGTCTCCACGCTCACCAGCAACACCGAGCTGGGCAAGCGGGGCGACGTCTGGATCCAGAGCTTCGCCAGCGGCTGGTGGCACCGCGTCTGGGAGGGAACGCCCTACAAGTTCATCATCTGGACCATCGTCGCCGTCGCCAGCGCCTCGGCCATCGAGATCGTCCCGCTCTTTGTCGTTCGCTCCAACGTCCCCTCCATCGCCAGCGTGCAGCCCTACACGCCCCTCGAGCTCGCCGGACGCGACATCTACGTGGCCGAGGGGTGCTACAACTGCCACTCGCAGATGATCCGCCCCATCTGGGCCGAGACCAAGCGCTACGGCGAGTATTCCAAGCCCGGCGAGTCCGTCTACGACCATCCCTTCCAGTGGGGCTCGCGCCGCATCGGCCCGGACCTCGCCCGCGAGGGGGGCCAGAAGAGCAACCTCTGGCACTACCAGCACTTCCAGGACCCGCGCCAGGTCGTGACCCAGTCCATCATGCCCGCGTATCCCGCGCTCTTCGAGGACCGCATCGACTTCGACGAGATCCAGCGCCACGTCCGCGCCCAGGCCATGATCGGCGTCCCCTACGGCCAGGCCGTCAAGGACGGCGTCTCCCAGGCCGCGGCCCGCGCCCAGGCCAAGGAGATCGCCGACGACATCGCCCGCGGCGACGGCAGCGGCAACGGCCCCCGGGGCCTCGAGGACAAGCGCATCGTCGCCCTCATCGCCTACGTGCAGCGTCTGGGCACCGACATCTCCAAACCGCCCCCCGCCCCGGCCCGCTGAGCGAAGGAGCACCCCATGCGCATGTCCGACATCGTCAGCAGCCTCGGCCTGTCCATCTACCCCATCGTCGGCATGGTTCTGTTCCTGGGCGTGTTCGTGGGGGTCATCGTGCGCATCGCAAGCCGACGACGACTCGCCGAACTCGACCGCGCGGCATGGCTCCCCCTCGCCGACGACGCCGGACCGCCCGCCCACCCAGCCGCCCGCACCACCCCGTCGGAGCCCACCCCATGAGCGCCCACCATCAGGACCAACTCAGCGGCCACGAGTACGACGGCATCCGCGAGTACGACAACCCCACCCCCGGCTGGTGGCAGGCCGTCTTCGCGGGCTCGATCGTCTTCTCCATCGTCTACGCCGTCTTCTGGCACGCCAGCGTCCTGG
This sequence comes from uncultured Phycisphaerales bacterium, assembly GCA_937871915.1. Lineage (GTDB taxonomy): Bacteria > Planctomycetota > Phycisphaerae > Phycisphaerales > UBA1924 > UBA4658. The sequence goes on along the minus strand of CALMPG010000133.1, from coordinate 33,195 downwards.
GCTGGACCGTCGAGGACACCTGGGCGGACGCCCAGCGGGCCGAGTTCGCCCGCATCTTCGGCGCCGTCGGCCAGCTCGGCCACGACCAGAACACCATCCTCACCCAGATGCACAACCCCGAGTTCATGGTCATCGCCAAGGCCACCTTCCGCGGCAACTGCGCCGCCTGCCACACCGCCGACGGCGGCGGCGACGTCGGCGTCAACCTCTGCGACGACTCCTACAAGAACGTCGAGAAGATCGAGGACCTCTACCGCGTCATCACCGACGGAGCCAACGGCGGCGCCATGCCCGCGTGGAAGAACCGCCTCTCCGAGAACGAGCGCGTGATCCTCGCCGCCTACGTCGCCTCCCTGCGCGGCACAACCCCCGCCCGTGCCAAGCCCCCGGAGGGCAAGCCCATTCCCCCCTGGCCCCCCGCCCCGAGCCCCACCAAGAAGTGAAGCCCGAAGCGTCCAACCCCGCCCCACCGCCGACCGGCCGCGCCCCCCGCGCGCCGGCCATCGATCCCGGCGAGGGGCTCTCGGTCCTCTCCACGCTCAACGACGACGGCTCGCGCCGCTGGCTCCGCCCCCGCCTGTCCAAGGGCCGCTTCCTCACCCGCCGGCGCGCGGTCGGCTACCTTCTCATCGCCCTCTTCGCTCTCCTGCCGCTCATCCACATCCGCGGCAGGCCGATCATCCTCCTCGACATCGCCGCCCAGCGATTCCACATCTTCGGCGGCACGTTCTACCCCACCGACACACTCCTGCTGGCCCTCCTGCTCGTGGGCGTGTTCATCGCGATCTTCTGGGTCACGGCCCTGCTCGGGCGCATCTGGTGCGGCTGGGCCTGCCCCCAGACCGTGTACATGGAACTCCTCTTCCGCCCCATCGAGCGCCTCCTCGAGGGCGCCCCCGGGCGGGCTCGCAAGGGACGGATCCAGACCACCGCGCTGGGCAAGGTCCTCAAGCACGCCCTCTACTTCCTCTGCTCCCTCGCCCTTGCGCACACCTTCCTGGCCTACTTCGTCTCCTGGGACAACCTCCGCCTCTGGGTCTTCGGCTCGCCCGGCGACCACATCGTCGGCTTCACCGTCGTCGCCCTTGTCACCGGCGCGATGCTCTTCGACTTCGGCTACTTCCGCGAGCAGGTCTGCCTCGTCGCCTGCCCCTACGGCCGGCTCCAGTCCGTCCTCCTGGACCGGCAATCGATGATCGTGCGCTACGACGTGCGGCGGGGCGAGCCGCGCGGCTCCACGTCCACCCGCAAGGGCGACATCCCCCTGCCCCTGCTCGCGGAATCCTCCGCCGACGGGGCCGCGCCGTCCAACATCGGCGACTGCGTGGACTGCAGGATGTGCGTGACCACCTGCCCCACGGGCATCGACATACGCAAGGGCCTGCAGATGGAGTGCGTCGGGTGCACCCAGTGCATCGACGCCTGCGACGCCGTCATGGACAAACTCCACCGGGCCCGCGGCCTGATCCGCTACTCCTCGCAGGAGACCATGGAGGGGAAGAGGTTCACCCTCCTGCGCCCCCGCGTGATCATCTACCCCGCCGTCATCGCCGCCCTCTTCGGCGCGTTCGTCCTTGTGCTGGCGAACACCGGCATCGCCGACGTCACCGTGCTGCGCGGCCTCGGCCAGACCTTCCAGATCACCCCCGAGGGCGACGTGGCCAACGGCGCCCGCATCAAGGTCTCCAACCGCCTCGATCGCGCGGCGGAGTTCCGCTTCGGCGTCTCGGGCATCCCCGGGGCCCACCTCCGCCCCGAGGAATCCACCGTCACCGTCGGAGCCGGGCAGATGCTCACCGCCCCCGCACGCATCTTCGCCCCCCGCGCGGCCTTCCACGGCGGGCGTGCCCAGGCCCTCATCACCGTCACCGGCCCCGAGAGTTTCAGCCGGACCATTCCCTTCACGCTCCTCGGCCCGGCCGGCGAGTCGCACGACCTTCACAACGCGGGAGACCGACCGTGACGACCAGCACGCCGCATTCCAACGGAGTTCTCCACGGCCCGCTCGGCGCGCCGGCGAGCCCCGGGGCTCGCCGCTCGGCGTGGATCTGGCCGACGCTCCTGGTCTCGCTCATCGGTCTCAACGTCGCCATCGTCGGCGTCACCGTCTACTTCGCCGTGAGCGACACCTCCGTCGCGGCCGAGCCGGACTACTACGCCAAGGCCCTGAAATACGACGACACCATCCGCCTCCGTGAGCAGAGCGGGCGCCTCGGGTGGACCGCGCAGCCCGCGGTGGCGTGGAGCGACTCCGGCGACACCCCCGCATGCACCGTCACCCTCGCCGACCGCGACGGCCGTCCCATCTCCGAGGCCCATGTCGCCGTGGTCGCCTTCGCCGGCGTGCGCTCCGACATCCGCCAGTCGCTGGTCCTCGAACCCTCACCCCGGACCCCCGGCGAATACCGCGCACCCCTGCGCCTCGACCGCGCCGGCCTCTGGCGCTTCCGCATCTCCGTCACCCGCGCCGGCGACGAGTTCTTCCGCGAGACCGACGTCATGGTCCACGAGCACCATTCCACCCGCTGACCCACCATGCTCCCCCTCCTCTCGGCCATCTTCGTCGCCAGCCTCCTCGGCTCCACCCACTGCGCCGGGATGTGCGGCGCGTTCCTCGCCTGCGCCGTCGGCGGCCCGATCCCGGGCCAGGACGGGCGCGTCACCCGCCCGCCCTCCCGCCTCGCCCTCAACGCCGCCTACAACGGCGGCCGCCTCATCACCTACCTCGCCCTCGGCGCCTTCGCCGGCACGCTCGGCGCGGCCCTCGATCTCGGCGGCTCCATGCTCGGCGTCCAGCGTGCCGCGGCGTGCGCCGCCGGCGCGATCATGGTCGCCTTCGGAACCATCGCCGTGCTCCGCCACCTCGGCGTGAAGGTCCCGCGGCTCCCGCTCCCGCCGCTTCTGGTTCGCCTGGCCAAGTCCGGACACCAGCGGGCCTTCGATCTCTCCCCCCTCGCCCGGGCCGCGTCCGTCGGCCTGCTCACCACGCTCCTCCCCTGCGGCTGGCTCTACGCCTTCGTCATCGCCAGCGCGGGAACCGCCAGCCCGATCTGGGGCGCGGCGGCCATGGGCGCGTTCTGGCTCGGCACGCTCCCGATCATGGCCGCCCTCGGCCTGGGCGTGCAGGCCCTCGCCGGGCCGCTGGCCAGACACCTGCCGCTGGCCACCAGCGTCCTCCTCGTCGTCGTCGGCCTCGGCACGCTCGTCGGACGCGTCAACCTGCCCGCGTTCTCCCAGGCGTCGGTCCACACGCCGCGCTCCGTCTCCGAAGCGATCGCTTCGGTGGACGCCGCCGACGAGGCCTGCCCGCTCTGCAAGCCCAAGGGGAAATGAGCCATGACGCTCGCGGCGAGCCATCCCGACGTGCTCCGCCTTCGCGGCGGCCATCCCGCGGGACGTCGCGCCGAGCCCGCGTCGCTCACCCCTTCGCAAACAGCCTGTTCCCACTGCCGCCTCCCCGTCCCCACCGGCCTCGTCCGCGAGGGCGACGGCCCCCAGTTCTGCTGCCACGGGTGCGAGACCTCGTTCTCCGTCATCCAGTCCTGCGGCCTCGGCGCGTACTACCGCCTGCTCGAACGCTCCGACGCCGAGCCCGTCGCGGCCAAGGTCACCAAGCGAGCCTACGCGGAGTTCGACGACCCCACGTTCCACTCGCTGTACTGCCGCCCGCTCCCCGGCGGCCTGCTGCACATCGACCTGCTCCTCGAGGGCGTCCACTGCGGCGCGTGCGTCTGGCTGCTCGAGAAACTCCCCCTCGTCGTTCCGGGCGTGGCCGAGGCCCGCGTCGATCTTCGGCGCGCCGCCGTCGCCGTCACCTTCAGCCCCGCCCAGGTGCGGCTCTCCCGCGTCGGGCGCGCGCTCGACTCCCTCGGCTACCCGGCCCATCCCGCCCGCGGCCCCGCCGCCCGCGAGGCCCGGCGGGCCGAGGACCGGCGCATGCTCGTCCGCACCGCCGTCGCCGGCGCGTGCGCCGGCAACATCATGCTCCTGTTCTTCGCCCTCTACGCGGGCCTCTTCGAGGGCATGGAGCACGCCCACGAGCAACTCTTCCGCTGGGTCGCCATGGCCCTCAACACCCTCTGCCTCGCCTGGCCCGGCCTGGTCTTCGCCCGCAGCGCGCTGGCCGCGATCCGCACCCGCACCATCCACCTCGACGTCCCCATCGCGCTGGGCCTCTATCTCGGCGGCGCATGGGGCATCTGGAAGACCATCGCCGGCTCCGGCGACATCTACTTCGACTCCATCTCCGCCCTGGTCTTCTTCCTCCTCGTCGGTCGCTACATCCAGCAGCGCCAGCAGCGCTCCGCCGCCGACGCCGTCGAACTGCTCTTTTCCGTCAGCCCCACCGTCGCCCGGCGCGTCGGCGACGACGGCTCCGTCTCCGACGTCCCCACCGAGGCCCTCGTCCCCGGCGATATCGTCGAGATCCGCCCCGGCGACAGCGCCCCCGGCGACGGACGCATCGTTTCGGGTGAATCCCGCCTCGACCTGTCCGTGCTCACCGGCGAGTCCCGCCCCGTGCCCGCGCGCGACGGCGACCCGATCGCCGCGGGCTCGGTCAATCTCTCCTCGGTGCTGCGCGCCCGCGTCGAGTGCACCGGCGAATCCACCCGTATCGGACGCCTCATGCGCATGGTCGAGGAGGCCTCGCAGCGCCGGGCCGCCATCGTCCGCCTGGCCGACCGCTGGGGGCGGTGGCTCCTCTGGGCTTTGCTCGCCCTCGCCGCGCTCACGCTCGCCCTCTGGTGGCACGCGGGCGCCACCGTCGCCATCGACCACGCCGCCGCCCTGCTCATCGCCACCTGCCCCTGCGGCCTCGGCCTCGCCACACCCATGGCCATGAGCATCGCCATCGGCCGCGCCGCCCGACGCGGCATCCTCGTCAAGGGCGGCGATGCCCTCCAGTCGCTCTCCGCCCCCGGCCCGCGCGCCACCATCGTCCTCGACAAGACCGGCACCGTCACCTTCGGCCGTCTCTCCCTCGTCGCCTGGCACGGCGACGATGCCGCCCGCCCGCTCGTCGGCGCGCTCGAAGCCCATTCCTCCCACCCGGCGGCCATCGCCCTGCATCGCGACCTCGCCGACGACGCCACGGCCGATCTTCCCGTCGAGCAGAGCGTCCAGCACACCGGCGCGGGGATCGAGGGCCTTGTGGCCGGCACGCACGTCGCCGTCGGCACGCGCGCGCTGCTCTCCTCGCTCGGCTGCACGTTTGATCCCGTCCTCGACAATCGCGCCGAGGAAGTCATCCGCCGCGGCGATTCCCCCGTCCTCATCGCGCTCGACCGGCGCTGCGTCGCCCTCGCCGCCCTCGGCGATCCGATCCGCCCGGACGCGACCGCGTGCATCCGCGAACTCCGCGCTCTCGGCTGGCGCGTCGAGATGCTCTCCGGCGACCACCCGGACATCACCGCCTCCGTCGGACGCTCGATCGGCCTCGATCCCGCCGACTGCCGCGGCGGGACGACCCCCGAGGCCAAACTCGCCGCGATCCGTGAACTCTCCACCCGCGGACCGGTCGTCATGGTCGGCGACGGCGTCAACGACGCCGCCGCCCTCGCTGCCGCGACCGTCGGCGTCGCCGTGCGCGGCGGGGCGGAGGCCAGCCTCACCGCCGCCGACGTCTCCCTCTCCCGCGAGGGCCTCTCGCCGCTGGTCGAACTCTTCCACGGCGCCCGCCAGACCATGCGCACCATCCACTGGACGATCGCGGCCTCGCTGGTCTACAACGCCCTCGCCGCGTCGCTGGCCATCGCGGGCCTCATCAGCCCCCTCCTCGCGGCCTTCATCATGCCCGCCAGTTCGCTCACGGTCGTGGCCATCTGCCTGCGCGGCGGGGCATTCCGCACCCGAAAGGAGGGCGCGTCATGAGCGTCCTCTACATCATGCTCCCCGTCGCCCTCCTCATCGCGGGCACCGCCATCGCGGCCTTCATCCGGGCCGCCAAAGAAGGCCAGTTCGACGACCTGGAAACTCCGGCGCTGCGCATGCTCCCGGAGGACGATGGCGCCGGAGACCCCGACAACCCGCGCTGAGCGGCGACCGCGCTCGCGGGCCCCCGTCCGGCCAACCCGGAGCGCCCGCGACCAAGAGGGCGAGGAGGCGATGAGGCTCGACCCCGCCGCCCCATCCAAACCGCCGGCGCGTGGCCGCGATCACCCCGCCAGCCACGAGTTGAGAAACTCGAAGATGTCCGTCACGCCCAGCACCCCGTCGGCGTTGAAGTCGGCTCGCCCCGCGAACCAGTCGTTGAGAAAATCGAAGATGTCCTGCACCTCCAGCGTGCCCGAGCAGTTCCAGTCCGCCGGATGCCCCACGCACACGCTCAGGCTCAGGCTCGCCCACCGCGCCGCCGGATCGGGGCCGTACTGCTCCGTCCACTGGCGCGCGTAGAACCGCGGCACGATCGACGACGCCTGCTCCGTCATCGCCAGCGAGGTGATCAGGAACTCCACCCGCCCGCGCGACAGCCCCTGCCGGATCGCGTCCATCGCCTCGCGCCGGCGCACATCCACCACGAACTCCATGTCCGTGTTCACCGGCACCAGGTCCCCCGGGGCCACCGGCACGGGCTGGTACGCATTCGTCCGCGCCGCCCCCACGGCGATCGGGCTCGCCTCGAACTGGTTGTCCACGTTGTTGGACACGTCGATCAGCACGCCGTTGGCGTCGTACTGCCCCGGAAACACGTTCCGCTTCCCCACCGACGGGAACGCCGGCCCCGTCGCGTACGGGCTGGTCTGCCCGAACACCTGCTCCCCCGGGCCCGCCGTCGGCCCCGCCACGTAGCTGCCCCGGTACCCGCACACAAACATCTCGATCGGCCGCCCCGCATCCCCATCCGGCAGCGCGGCCGGCGGATACGGCGGCGTCGCCGTCGGCGGGCTGGGCGGAAACGTCAGATACGAGTCGGGGGTCGGGTCGTACTCAAACAGGTTGTTCCCGCTCACCCGCACCGTCACCGACGCCCCCAGCACCCGGTACCGGTTCACCGGCTGCCCCGTCGCGATCCCCGATCCCGCCGTGTCCCACGCCACCAGGAACTGCCCGTCCCGGTTGTCGAAATAGCCGATCTGGTACGGGTACGGCGAGAACACCCGCGCCTCCGCATCCATGCCCGGGTTCTGGGCGAACACATACATCCAGCGGTCGATCGACGGCGTGGGAAAGCTCGCCCAGACCACGGCCCCGCTCGCCGGCGCCGCCAGCAGCGCCAGCCCCACCACCGCCGCCCATGTTCTCACCGGTTGTGCGTCCTTCACCATGCCCTCGCCTGTTCGAGAATCTTCCGAGTGATACCATCCCATACCCGCTCACGCCGCCCCTGGTTCCGAGCCGATCCACGCTGCCAGCGGAGTTTAGAATGAGCACGACCACCACGCGCACCGGCAGCAAGTCTCAGGGGAACCTCCGGGCCCGGGCCGCGCACACCCCCGTGCGTTCGCGGGGCTTCACCCTCGTCGAACTGCTGGTCGTCGTCGCCGTTATCGCCCTGCTGGTCTCCCTCCTCCTCCCCGCCCTGGCCAAGGCCCGCCGCACCGCGAACACCGTCCGCGAACTCTCCGCCGGCCAGCACCTCATGACCGCCTACGTCCTCTACTCCAACGACGCCCGCGGCGACCTCCTCCCCGGCTACGTCCCCCCCGAGTGGACCAGCGCCTCGCCCCCCCCGGGCGTGAAGACCCTCGACGTCCGCGACGACTCCGGCGAGCCCCTCACCGGCGTGCAGGCCCAGCGCTACCCCTGGCGCATCGCCCCGTACATGAACTTCGACTTCGCCGGGCTCTACAAGGACGAGAAGGTCCTCCGCCGCTATCTCCAGCGCCCCGACTTCAACTACGTCATCAGCCTCTCCCCCTCCTTCGGCCTGAGCAGCGCGTTCATCGGCGGCGACGCCGATCGCCAGGGCTTCAACGCCGTCGCTCTCCGCAACTTCGGCCCCTTCTACATCACCCGCCTGGACCAGGCCGTCCGCACCGACCGCCTCATCGCCTTCGCCTCCTGCCATGGCGTCAACCCCGACGGCGGCGAGCTCGTCCCCGGATTCTTCCGGGCCGATCCGCCCTCCATCCGCACCCGCCTCTGGCCCACCACCCCGCCCGCGGCCAACCCCGACGCCCTCCCCGGCCAGTTCGGCAACCTCGACTATCGGCATGAGAACGCCAAAGCGGCGGTCCTCCACATGGACGGCCACGCCGAGCTCCGCGACTTCAAGTCCCTCGACGACATGACCCGCTGGTCCAACAACGCGACCGCCGCCGACTGGCACGTCGGCAACTGACGCGGCCGGTCGTCCGTTCTCCTGAACCTCACCACCGGCGTCCGACCCCCGTAGGTCGCACCCCATCGTTGCCGGCATCCGAGGGGTCCGGGGCCCGGCACCAAGGGGCCGGGGCGCGAGCCCCGCCATCGACAACGCTCACGGGCAGCCGGCGAACCACGCGTTGAGGAAGTCGAAGATGTCCTGCACGGCGAGCGTGCCGGGCGAGCCGTCGCCGCCGAAGCGGGCGAAGGGCCTTCCCGCGAACCAGTCGTTGAGGAAATCGAAGATGTCCTGCACGGCCAGGCCGTTGACCTTGTTGTAGTCCCCGTAGCAGCAGGGAGTGCGGCTGTTGCTCGCGGTGTTGCACACGCCGCTCGGGATGAACGACGCGCCGGCCAGGGCTCCGTTGAGCGATCCCGCGCACGCGCCGGCGCTGGCGAACGTCGTGGCGCACGTCGCGCCGCGGCAGCAGGTGCCCGACGCGTCGCACGGACTGGGCGAGCAGGTCGTGGCGCCGCCGGGGGCGGGGTTGCCGCAGAAGTTCGGGAGGCTCAGCGAGCACCCGCCGGGCGAGCAGCAGGCGATCGGCGTTGGACAGGGGTTGGGCTCGCAGGAGCCGGCCGCGACCGACTGCCCCCCGCACTGGGAGGCCGAGGCGACCACGGTGCACGCGCCGGTGCTCGCGTCGCAGCACGCGCCGGGTTGGGGGCACGGATTCGGCTGGCAGACCGTTCCGTCGCCCTGGAAAGTGCTGCCCGCGCCGCATCCGGGCGCCGCGACAACGGTGCACGCGCCCGTGGACTGGTTGCAGCACGCCGCGGGCTGCGGGCACGGCGAGGGCGAGCAGACGGTGCCGGTCCCCTGCCAGCGGCGGGTGGAGATGCCCGTGCAGGCGGTCTGTGTCAGGATCGCGCAATAGTTCCCGTCGATGTTGCTGCAACACGCCCCCGTCGGCGAGCACGGGTCGGTGGCGCACGACGAGCCCGCCCCGAGGAAGGTCGAACCGGCCGAGCAGGCCGACCCCACCGTGGTGGTGCACGCACCGGAGGAGTTGCCGCAGCACGCGCCGGGCTGCGGGCAGGGCTGGGGGGTGCAGGGCGCGAAGGCCTGGAACGTGCTGCCGGAGCCGCAGGACGACGCGCCCGGCGCCTCGGTGCACGCGCCCGTCGAGCTGTCGCAGCAGGCGCCCGGACACGGCGAGGGGGCGCAGGTGGTGCCGTTGCCCTGGAACGCGCCGGCGCATCCGGCCGCGCCCGTGATCGTGCAGGCCGACGCCTCGCAGCACGCCCCGCCGCACGGGTTGGGCAGGCAGGCCGAGCCGACGCCCTGGAACACGCCGGCGCAGCCGGCGGCGACGCACACCGAGGCGCACGAGCCGTCGGCGGCACAGCACGCCCCCGAGCCCACGGTGATCTGGGCCCACGACGACGCCGTCGACGGCGGATTCGTCACGCCGTCGGAGGCCGCGTTGTAGATCACCACGCGGTACTGGTTGAGCGACGGATCGGAGTTCGGGCACGTCGCGCTCGGGTTGTTGGCGTGGATGTTGTGGATCGTGAGCGTCGCGGTGTTGGTGCCCGAGTAGGTCGTTCCGTCGTCGGGCAGGATGCACTGGAACGAGCTATCGCCCTCGCTCAGGCCCCACGCGGCGTCGGGATTGGCCACCTGGTAGGCGTAGTGCCGCTGCCAGGCGAACACCATCGGCTGCGTTCCCGAGACCTGCACGCTGATGGTGACCGTGTCGCCCTCGCAGGCGGAAACAGCTGTTGGAACGTCCACGTCGATCGACGGGGGCACGCTGGTGGCCGCCGGGGCGCCGTCGGTGGCGGCGATCCGGGCGGCCCGGAGCGTGCTGCCGGCGCTGTGCACCACGATCGCATCGTCGGTCCCGGCGACGCGCACGACGCCGTTGCGCCCCTTGCCGGTGGTGACGTCGGAGTTCACGATCTTGTTCCACACAAACCCGCCGAAGCCGGGGAAGTCGGTGTTCACCTTCGCCCCGTACACCTCGGCGTTGATGGTCGTGAACCCCCGGCCCATGTTGCCGAAAACAAGGCACCCGCCGTCGCTGGTGGCCTGCACCTTGATCCAGCTCGGCGTGATCTGTGTATTGGAGGTTGACTCGGGAACGACCGTGAACCCCGAGCCGGACCAGAGGCGGTTGCCGGAGGCGTCGAACTTCTGCACCAGTGCGCTCCTCTTGACGCCGCTGGCCGTGGGGCCCTGCTCGGTGCCCATGAAATACGTCCCGTCGGTCGGGTTGTAGTCGATGGCGGCGGCGTAGCGGCCCCTGGTCGGGTCCACCACGCCGGGGCTGACGAAGTTCACCGGGGCGGCGCCCGGCGTGAAGACGTTGCCGCCGGTGCAATCCGCGGCGGTGGTGACGGTGCATGTGGGCGGGTTGCCGGTGTCGCAGCAGGTGCCGAACTTGAACGCGCCATTGGAAAGCACGTGCTGGAGCACCGCGTCGGTCGGAGCGCCGAAGCCGTTGTTGGCAAAGGTGCTCCATCCGTAGACCGCGCCGTCCGCGCCGTCGGGGACCATCTTCCACAGGTAGAAGTTGAAGCCCGTCAGGCCGCGGGTGTCGAGGGTGAGCGGGTTGCCGCTGGTCCCCCAGCCGGGGGCGATGGCGCCCGCGCCCGTGAACTTCTGCGTCTGCAGGCCGACCTGCGAGGTGTTGACCTTCCATCCCAGCAGCGCGATGAACGAGCCGTCGCTCCCGGCGGGGATCATCTGGGTGAGGCTGAGCGAATCGTTGCCGCCGTTCTCGAGGATCTGCGGGTTGGCAAACGCGGGGGTGGTGGCGGGGCCGAGCACCCCCCCGGCCGGACCGATGCGCCGAAAGCGGATCACGCCGTTTCCGGAGGCGGTCGTGAGGGTGTAGCCCACGATGCACCCGCCGTCGGACGTGGAGCAAACGTGCACCGGGCGGGCCGCAAACGTGCCGGTGGTGACGGCCACGTCGGTCCCGCCTCCCCACACTTTGCTGCCATCGACGGCGGAGAACTTCTGCACGTTGGCCTGATGCACGGTCGGATTGGCGGGATCGGAGAAGTTCGTGGAGTTGGCAATCAGAGCGTCTCCGTCGGAGGCGATAGCCAGATCGAAGTCGCCCACGAAACTCGCCGAGTTGTTGCCGGGCACCGCGACGATGCCGTTGTGCGGCCACATCTCATGGCCCGCCGCGTCCAGACGCTGCAGGTGCACCGTGTTCCACATCGACCCGGCGATGGGGCCCTGCCAGGCGATGTAGCAGCCCCCATCGGGCGTGGGCACCACCACGGGAATGTCGCTGTTGGGATCGCCCACCACCAGCGGGCTGGCGGCGTTGTTGGTCCATTGGGCCAGCGAGAGGGAGGCGCTCGCGCCCAGCACGGCGAGGGCGGCGGCGGCACACAGGAGGAACTTCATCGATTCGTCTCCAGAACTAAGTGGCGGGCGGGCGGGCCTTGCTTCCAGAGCGAGTGCATTGCTCTCAGAGCAGGGATCGACGTGCTGTTCGCTCGCCGAGCATCCCGGGATGCACTCCGACGGCAAAGGCGCGGGGCTCACATACGAAAAGCCCCTGCCGGAGTCAACCGGAAGGGACTCGGAGGGTGTTTCAAGCACACGGCGCGGGTGAGTTCACCGGCGACGACGACGGGAGACGGCGGCCAAACCGAGCAGGGCCATGGCCCCCGCCCCGGGGGCGGGGATTTGCATGGTCACGATGGCGCCATTCACGCCGAACGCACCGCCCGTTCCGGACGAGGAGGCGAAGAATGTGAACAGGCCGCTGTCGGTGAGGCTCATGACGCCTCCATCGCCGTTGGAGGCCGAGGAGTACGAGGCCGGGTTGGAGCCAAGCGGGTAGTTGGCCCCCAAAATGGTCGTGTTGCCCTGGGCGAACAGGTCGATGAGTCCGAAGGTCGGGCCGTAGGCGAAGATACCGACCGGGCCGTTGTTGCCCAAGCCATCGGTGGTGGTGTTCTGGAACACGATCATGTCGGTGTTGTTCATGATCACGCCGACGAACGCGTTGCCGAAGAGAAGGCCGCCCATGCCCGGCGCGGCGTCGCCCGCGCGGGCGACGAGCGTCGCGCCGCCGACGGTCCCATCGCCGAGCCACAGCCCGGCGTCGTTGCCGCTCACGCCGGCGCTGGCGGGCACGATCGAGCCGACGTTGGTCATCGAGGCCGCGAACGAGAAGTGCCCCTGGTTGTTGAGCTTGGTCTGGCTGTTGGAGAAGCCGAGGTCCTTGAAGGTCGTGGCGCCCGCGACGCCGGGAACCGGCGTGACGCCGGTCTGGAACAGGACCGTGGCGCCGCCCGAGGGCGTCCACCGAACGATCGCCTGATCGTTGACGTTGGCGGTGATGCCGGTGGAGGGGTTTGGGGACGCGGTCGAGGAGTTGAACTTGGCGTTGAACACGACCGTGCCGGAGTTGTTCATGATCTGCGTCGCGCCCGCGCCGGGCGAGGTGTTGTTGATGTAGTTCACGCCGGGCAGGCCCGGAACGGACGTGCCCGACTGGGCGACCAGTTGCATCGCGCCGGCGTCGGGCTTGTAGTAGAGCACGCCCTGCCGGCCCGTCGCGGCCCCGGTGAATCCGGCGGGGACGGTGGTGGTGGCGAGGGTCTGGGGGAAGAGCACGTCGCCGGCGGAGTTGATGCGGAGGTTGTTGTTGATCGGGGCCGCGCCGAAGGCGGCGTTGGCGCCGGCGCCGCTGTCGATCGCGCCGGGGGCCGCGTCGCCGCGACGCATGATCTTGGTGTTGCCCGAGGCCGAGAACCGCCAGATGCCCGAGTTGTTCTGCTGGGCGCCGCTGGTGACGGTATCGCCGCCGGCGGTCGTGGACGCGAAGGCGAACTGGCCGGAGTTGTTGATCGACATGCTGTTGACGATCTGCGACGCGGTGAGCGCGAGGGTCGCGCCCGCGGTGCCGGCGAGCGCATCGCCGTTCTTGCCCGAGGCCGCGAAGCCCGACGGGCCGCCGGTGAAGAAGGCCGCGCCGTTGTTGGTCGTCGCGCCCACGTCGGCGATGATGCTGTTGAACAGCACGGTCCCGTTGGGCGAGGTGACGACGCCCGCGGCCATGCCCGGGCCGTTGTTGGAACCGTTGAGCACGTTGGTGCCCACGCCCGAGAGCGGGATGCTCGTGCCGCCCAGAATCGCCGTGCCCGAGCCGCTGGTGGCGGTGGTGGGGGAGCCTGTTGATCCGTCGCGCGCGAGGTAGCTGATGGCGCTGTTGGCCCAGCCGCTCGCGGCGGTGCTCAGGAAGAGCCCGCGGTTGTTGCTCTGGCCGGTGGGGGAAAAGTTGGAGGTCGCCCCCGTGACGAACACGGTGCCGAGCGTGTCTGGGTCGGTGTAGAAGGTCTGCACCGCGGTGCCGACGAAGTACACGTTCCCGTTGGCGTCGATTGCGGGGTTGCCGTTGTTGGAGCTGAACCCCGGGTTCGCGTTGCTCGGCTCGTTCCAAACTACCCTGATGTTCGTGTTGTTGGCGGCGTTGGCCGCGGCCAGCGCGCCCAGCGTCGCCGCCGGAAGCCCGGGCACCGCCGACTCATCGCCGGTTGCCAGATCGCGCCGGGTCTGAACGACCGTCGCGGGCAAGACCGCCCACGCGCGGGGGGCCAGGGAAAGGGGGATCGCGGTTCCGGCCGCAGCCAAAACACACACGCATCGCGAACTCAGACGCATACTTCTCTCTCCTCGCACCACGAACCTGTCGGCTCGTGCTTGTTGGGGCCCGAACTCGGTGGGCCGATGGAAAAAACTACCCGACGGCGTGCTCTAAGACCACAAATCGCTCTGAGATCAGCACGAACTCTCTAAGACCACGCTCATCACGAAACTCTACCGGTTGATATCACGCCCCTGGATGCCATGGCGAGTGGCCCAGAAAAACGCCGGAAATGGCCCCCCGGGGCCGGTCGGGCCGGAGGGGTCGCCGCTTTGCAGGTCGTCGTTTTCCATCGACCAGCGCGCCAGAATGTTCCTGGAGATATCCCAGTTCCCGGACGGGGTGAAGACGTCCTGGGTCGCCGGCGCTGCCGCCAGCGCATAGAGCTGCGACATCTTGACCGTGCTGCAGCTCGCGTCGGAGAGCACGAACCTCGCGTCGGCGTCGGGATTGTTCCAGTTCGGGAAGCCCGAGGATCGCCGCGAGAAGGGCGAGCCGGCCGTGCCCGCCGCCCGCTGCCTCTTCGTGAAATCGAAACGCTCCCACGCGATGACCTTGGCGCTGGGGGTGGTGATGTCGTCGATCCGATTCGCCCGGGAATACCGCGGGCGGTCGCCGGGCTGGATGCCCGGGAACGTCGCGCTCTTGTAGAGCGCCGGCGCCAGCCACAGAGTCGGCGAGAACCAGTACGAGCCGTCGTAGATAATCGACGAGTAGTCGTTGCCGGCGAACTGGTTGGTCTGGCCGTTGATCCCGGCGTTGAACTGGGCGTTTCGGGCCACCAGCGTCGTGTCCATCGGGGCGACCTGGGCCAGCGATTGCAGGCCCGCGCTATGGTCGAGCGCGAGCAGGCTCCCGGCCCGCATCGAGAACATCTCGGTCAGGTGGTTGGCATCGTCGAACGGCCAGTGCAGCGGTCCGCCCGGACGATTCTCGGTTCCCGGCGTCACGATTTCGTACCATGGAACCACCGGCGTGATCGACATGGGCGTGTAGAACGGGTTGACCAGCATGCCGTTGTGGTCGCCCGCGTACGTCGCGTTCATCATGGCCATCGACCGCAGGTTCGCCAGGCTCCTGGCCATCTGCGCGGCCAATCGCGCCTTGCCCAATGCCGGCAGCAGAATGCCCACCAGCAGCGCGATGATCGCGATGACCACGAGCAGTTCGATGAGCGTGAATCCGTGCTCTCCGCGTCTAGTCATGGCCGATTGCTCCGTCCGGGCCGCGAGCCAGCGGAATCCTCACAAGGATACTACCACGAATACTCTCAGACGCAATGTCCTGATCTCAAAGCAATACGATCGTTTCCCCTGATTTGCATCCTGATTTGCACCAAACAAAATGCGTATTGCTTGGTCTCAGACCATGAACCGGGGTATGTTCCAGTGTACCCCGAGCGCACGACGATTCCTGTTCGTCACGGAGCAGCCCGTACGCGAGCCCATGCCAGATGACCAGATCGACCCTCCGTAGCTCCCGACCCCTGCCGATGCACTCCGAAGCGCCGGACGACATCTCCGTCCGATCGCTCACGCCCGAGGAGCGCACCCAGGCCGACGAGGTTGCCCAACGCCTGCGCCTCGAACTCCGCGGGCTCGTGGAACTTCTTCCCGTCGCCGAGCGCGGCGCCAGCGCCATGGCCCGCGCGCTGGAGATCGACCGCAACACCTGCCAGCGCATCGTCGCCGCCACGGGGCGCGACGAGGCCGATGCCTCGATGCTCGTTCAACTCCCGGGCGTCGCCGGGCTGCGACAGTTCACCGAGGCGATGTCGCGCCGCTTCCCGGGAAGCGAGTCGGCCTCCGCGATCGCCGGTGTCGGCGCGGCCGTGGACAAGTTCGACAAGGTCATCGATCAGCTCGCCGGGAGCCAGCGCAAACTGCGCGAGCGCCTGGATATCGACCGTCTCGCCGACGGGGTGGACGCCACCAGCCCGGGGCCATCGGACAGCCTGGCCGTGCGTCGCTCGCTCTTTCGGGCCGCGGTCGACGTCGTCGGCCGCTGGTCCGACACGCGTGTGTCGGCGCGGATCATCCGCCCCGTGCCGAACGATCCCATGCACACCGAGAACATCCGCATGACCGGCCACGTGGGCCACCTGTCGCGGAGCGTGTCGGTGCCCCTGGAGGTCTACAGCAGCGCCCCCGAGGAGCTCATCGAGAACGACGGGGCCGCCGGCCCGGCCTTCCGCTCGCTCGACGCTCGCCAAGGCGTCGGCGACACGCCGGGGTTCCTCCTCCGGGAGTTCTGCACCCACCCGCTGCCGCGCGTCACCTCACGCGCGGCCGGCGCTCGCATGATCCACGCCATCGACGAGATGGGCACCCCCGGGCAGGCGTCGGACATCTTCGTGGCCGATCGGCGGGCCGGTCGCGACAAGCACCCCGCCACCCAGCACCCCGCGATCGGCGAAGTGTCCACCATCATGAACTTCCCGGCCCGCCGATTCGTCATGGACATCTTCCTGCATCGCGAGATCGCCCGCCGGTGCATCCCGTCTCTGGAGGTGCACCTGTCCCCGCTCCAGAGCGGGTCGATGCTCCTCAGCCGCTGGAGCACCAAGATCCCGGGCGGCCCGCGACTCGAACTCCTCGGCACCGGAGTCGAGCGTATCGACACCGACGCCTATCCGCGCCACGCCGACGTCGTGCGCGGCCTCTTCACGAGCATGGGGTGGAACGCCGACGAGTTCGTCGGCTATCGCTGCGACGTGGCCTACCCGATCTGGCGCGCCGCCTACTGCATGCTCTTCGACTTCACCGGCAACGAACTCCCGATGCCGATTGGCATCGACGAGCGATAGGACGCCGCCAAACCCGCCGGCCCGGTTCCATGCTCCCAGACCTGCCCGAGGGTTGGGCGTGTCGATGCGACGATCGGCTTGAGCGCACGAGGCCGCCCCGCCCGCCGGCCCAGGTTCCCCAACCGGAGCGGTTGCCTGGTCGAACTCGACGGAGTCGCGGCAGCACACTCCTCCCGCTGTCGCAACACCTGCCCGTGGACCGGCTGCCACGAGAACCTCGTCGGCCGGTTCGACGATCACTCCCACATTCCTTGACGATCCACCCCACCCTCTTCGGAGCACACGCGGCCGGCCACGGGTCTTTTCCGATACTCCGTGAACACCTCCAACGGGGCGGCCTCATCCACGCAACGAGTCGGCTCCCGATCCCACCGCCGAACGCCAATGCTCGGGCGCTCGGCGTCGCCATTGCCGGGCGGCGTCCGCCGCCGATCAATGGGGGCGGACTATCGCGGCCGCGCTCGGAGAAGGGGCTCGAGGGGTGGGGTTGGCAAACTCCTCTTCGGCTACTCCGTGGAGATCGGCCACCAGCTCGCTCAAGAAATACCGCCCACGGCGCTTGGCGTGCGAGTACCAGGGGTTCATGAGCACGGAGCGCAGCAGGAACACGCCAAGGTGCGAGTAGTCCTCCGGCGCTGCCCCCAGCCGGTCCAGGAACGGGCCGCAGGCCCTCAGCCCGTAGCGATCCGGCGAGAGTGTCGTCCGACTGACAAAGAAAGACTGGTCGTAGACCCGCTCCCCGACGCGCAGCGTGAAGCGCTCGTAGATCCTGCGGTTGAGCCGGTTCAGCTCGGAGAGCGGAAGGTCCCGGTCGGCCGCGCGGAACGCGTAGCAGACAATGTTCGATCCCGGGTCGCACAGGGGGACCGCCCGAACACCCACCCCGGGCACGTGGTCCGGATAGCCCACGAGCAGCGAGTGCAACTCGCACGCGTTGCGGATGGTCTCCCGAACGAGCACGCCGTGCCCGGTGTTGTCCAGCGGGATGAGAGTGTGGCTGAGCCAGACGGCGGCCGCGGCGGCGCCGGGCTTGCTGCCCTCGAGGATGTACATGCCAACGCCGTCGGAGGCCGAATCGCCCGCGGCCTCGCCGGGGCTCTCCGCGAGGTAGGGCGCATCCTGTCGCGCGACCAGCTTGACGAGGTCGGACTTGAAGCACACGGCGCCCGCGGGATACGGGATGTAGCCGAGTTTGTGCGGGTCGATGGTGACCGAGTCGCACTCGCCCAGTCGCTCCAGCGCATCGCACGGGCCGTGCTCGGGAAGACGCAGCGGGATGCGCACCTCGCGCCCGCCGACCTTCACGTCGGCCGTCGGCTCTCCCAGGCCCAGCCGCTCGGGCAGGGTGATCGTGCGCAGGTATCCCCCATACGCGGCATCGGCATGGAGCCAGAACGAGTCCGCCTCGGTCCCGCACCCACCCACGCCCGACCGTGCGTCTCGCAGGGCGGCGATCCGGTCCACGGGATCGACGGCGCCCTCCTCCGTCGTCCCCACCACGGCGATCACCGCGAGAACGTGGCGTCCCTCGCCCCGCACCCTGTCGAGCGTCCCCTCCAACTCGCCCACGTCCATGCGGAAGTCGGGATCGACCGGCACGCACACCAGCGAGTCCCTCCCAAGCCCCAGGGCGTCCACGGCCTTCTCAAAGCAGTAGTGGTGCGTCTCGGGAACGATGACCGCCGGCGCCGAGCCGAGCCGATCGAGCACCGACGCCAGGCCGCGCGTGCCGATGTTCCACGCGGATGATCGAACGGTCCTGTCCACGAGTCGTGCCGTCTCGGCGGTCGCGCCCAGCACGCTCTGGGCGTCCGCGATCGAGCGGGCAAGGTCGCCCAGCGCAACGCCCGGACCCCTCCGGATGCGCGCGAGCGGCGACGAACCACTATCGAGCCCCGGCACCTCCTCCAACCCCAGTTCGCGGCGGACATCGGCGACCACCAGCGGCAGATACTTGACGGTCCGGGCCAGCCACAACGCCTCGATGTTCGCCACCGTCCCGCCGCCGGTCAGGTGGCCCCAGGACGCGGGGCCGTATCCGAGCATCCGCGCGATGAGTTGGGCGGCCTCGACCTCGAGTCGCACCGTCACCGGCGCGGCCTCGGTGGAGATGTTGTTGGGGTTGTACAACATCGCCGCGAAGTAGCCTGCCATGGAGGGCAGGGTCTGTTCGGCGAGCATGTGGGCCGCGTACCGCGGGCTGTGGAAGGGAAAGTCGGCCTTCAGGCGGGCGAGCAGTTCGGTGAAACGATCCTCGAAGGCGTCCTGAAACGCCTCGTTCTGCCGGCGCATGGTGGAGTCCACCACGACGCCGTCCTCGGGAAAGTAGTTGCGCCGCCACGCGTGATAGTCCTGCACCGTCCGACGGATGGTCTCGGCAAACCACTCGCCATTCTCCGCCTTGGGACCGGCGAACCACGCGCTGATGGAGTTGGACCCGGTCGGGCTCATACGGCTGCTGCTCACAGTTCGGAGGCTCCGCCCGGCGATGTCGGGTGCGCCCGGGCCGACAAATACTAGATGAGCATATCCACTATTATCCGCTCGCACGGCCCCTCGATCGGTCGGTGTCATTCCCAGGGGCCGCGGTCACCAACCCGGAAGCCCTCGCCAAAGCGAGCGACTGGACCAGCACTCTCCAGCGCGCTGTCCGGTCGCGGGGCGGGCGAGGCACGTTTGGTCTCGTTTATTGCGGATATCAATATCTTTATTGCGAGCCTAGAGTTTGGCTGTGCGAAATGGTGATCGGTGCACGGGAAGGGGCGTGAGATCCATGCGAGGCGTGATGCTGCCGCGGCTAATCCAGGGCGGAATGGGTGCCGGCGTGTCCGGATGGGTGTTGGCCCGCGAGGTCTCCTCGCTGGGCCAGCTCGGCGTGGTCTCGGGAACCGCCCTGGACACGATCCTGATCCGGCGGCTGGGGATGGGTGATCCCGGGGGGCACATGCGCCGGGCGATGGGCGCGTTTCCGGCACCGGCCGTTGCGCGCCGGGTGCTGGAGCGGTATTTTCAACCAGAGGCGAGCACGGGCGGCACGCCTGCGGATCCGGCCACGGTCGGCGACGGCGCGCGTCCCGGCACGGACGAGGGCCCGGACGGGGAATCCGGGCAGCGGTTCAGGCTTGCGCCGCTGCTTCGCGCGAAGTTGACAACGGAGCGAGAGTGGCTGCTGGTCCTGGCGAACTTCGTCGAGGTGTATCTGGCCAAGGAAGGGCACGCGGGGGTTGTGGGGGTCAACTTCCTGCACAAGATCCAGTTTCCGATTCTGCCCAGCGTGTACGGGGCGATGCTCGCCGGCGTGGATGCGGTGCTCGTCGGCGCGGGGATTCCCGGCGATATTCCGGAGGTGCTGGACCGACTGGCCGCGAACAAGGACGTGAGCATCGCGCTGGACGTGCTCCAAGGCGGGGACGAGAAGCACCTGTTGACGTTCGACCCGAACGCGTTGTGGCGAGCGGAAGGCATCGGGCCCGTTCCGATGACCCGCCGGCCGGAGTTCCTGGCGGTGGTCTCGTCGGCCACGCTGGCCCGCGCGCTGATCAAGAGGGCGCCCGGCGGCATCGACGGGTTCGTGGTGGAGACGCCGATCGCGGGCGGGCACAACGCGCCGCCGCGGGGCGTGCAGCAACTCTCGTCGCGAGGAGAGCCGATCTACGGGGCTCGAGACCAGGCGGATCTGACGCAGATGGCCGCGCTGGGCGTCCCCTTCTGGCTCGCGGGCGGGTTTGCGTCCCGGGACAAGTTCGAGGGCGCTCTGGGCGCGGGGGCCCGGGGGATTCAGGTGGGGACGGCGTTCGCGCTTTGCGAGGAATCCGGGCTCGACCCGGGGCTGCGGCGGCGGTTCCTCGAAGGCTTGATCCGGGGCGAGGCGGACGTGCTGACGGACCCGGCCGCATCGCCCACGAGTTTTCCCTTCAAGGTGGCCGCGATGCCGGGGACGCTCTCGGAACCGAAGACGTACGCGGAGCGGCCGCGCCTGTGCGACATGGGCTACCTGCGGCGGGCCTTCCGACGCGCCGACGGGTCGATCGACTACCGCTGCCCCGCCGAGCCGGTGGAGGACTTTGTGCGCAAGGGGGGGACGATCGAGGAAACAGCGGGACGCAAGTGCCTGTGCAACGGGTTGCTGGCGAACATCGGCCTGGGCCAGCGGCGGAGCGATGGATACCAGGAGCCCGCGCTGCTGACGACGGGCGATGATCTGGCGTGCGTCATGTCGTTGATCTCGCCCGAGCGATTGTCGTACCACGCCCGCGACGTGATCGACTCGGTGTTCCCCCCGGCGTGTGCGCCGCCCGCCGATGCGCCCGCCGCCATGGCCGCGACCCCCGACCACGACCCCGTCTCGGCGCGCGAGGAGGAGAACCCCGCGTCGGCGGCTCCATCGCGGCGCCGCCAAAGGAGCCCGATATGAACCGCGTCCTCATCTGGGACTTGCCGATCCGCCTCTTCCATTGGATGCTGGCGGGTGGCTTCATCGCCGCCGCCGTGATCTCGCTCTGGCTCGGCGACGACAGCCCGCTCTTCCCGTACCACGCGATCATCGGCCTCACGATCGCGTTCATGGTCTGCCTCCGGGTCGTCTGGGGCGTCATCGGCACGCGCTACGCCAAGTTCGGCACGTTCATCTTCGGGCCCGGCGCGCTGATCGAGCACATGAAGGGCACGCTCGTGGGCGGCGGCAGGCGATACGTCGGGCACAACCCCGGCTCGGCCCTGGCGATCTTCGCGTTGCTCGCGCTGGTGCCGGCGTTGGCGGTCACCGGCATCATGCTGGGCCGGGGCGACACGAGCGTCAAGGACCTCCACGAGATCCTCGCGTGGGTCACGGTGGGCGTGGTGGTCGCCCACGTGCTGGGCGTGGCCCTCCACATTGTCCGCCATCGCGAGAACATCACCGCGAGCATGATCCACGGCAAGAAGCACGCCCGGCCGTCCGACGCGATCGCGTCGGCCAGGCCGATCATCGCGGTCGTCTTCCTGGTCATCGTCGGGGCGTGGGCCGCGGGCTTGGTCCGCAACTACAGCCCCGCCACGCGAACCACCACGCTCCCGCTCATCGGCACGATGCTGCAACTGGGCGACAACGAGAGCGCCGGGGAGGGCGGCGGCGTCCGCAACAAGAAGCACCACGACGGCGATTGACACCACCGGCGGAGACGCGTGGGCGATTCCGGCGTCTGGTCGCGGGTGCGAACGGTCCACCCGGAGCATCGAACGGCGCTGCCCGGCCGCCGCGCGCCGGCCACGGGCGAGCCGCCGGATGGGTCGCCGCCACAAGGGTATTTCCGGGTCGCGGCCGCCTGCGGGACGCACCCGCGGGCGGCAATAAACGGATACTCTAGTCGTTTATTCTGCGACCGGGGGTTGGCCGGAGCACGTCCATGACCGACACACCCACCTTCCTCTCCCCACGCAGTCGCCTGGCCTGGCGGGCCGCGCAGACCGCGGCGTTCGCCGCCGGCATAGGCATCGTCGTGGCCCTGCTCGTGTGGCCGCGGGTCGGCCTGGCGTTGCTGTGGAACGTCCTGGTGCCGGTCGCGCCGGCGCTGCTGGTGGTCGCGCCCGGGCTGTGGCGCAACGTCTGCCCACTCGGATCGACGGCCCTGTGGTCGCGTCACATGGGGCTCTCGGCGCGCCGAAAACTCTCTCCCAACATGCAGGGCTGGTTTGCGCTCGTGGGCTTGATCCTGCTGCTGGTGATCGTGCCGCTCCGGCACGTCGTTCTCAACACGCACGGCCCGGTCACGGGCTCGATCCTGATCGCCGTTGGCGTGCTCTCGATCCTGATGGGGATGGCGTTCGAGTGGAAGAGCGGCTGGTGCTCGGGGCTGTGCCCCGTGCACCCGGTGGAGAAACTCTACGGCGTGCGTCCGGCGGTCTCGGTCCGCAACGCCCACTGCACGGAGTGCCATCGATGCACGGCCGTCTGCCCGGACTCGACGCGCGGGATGAACCCGCTCTTCGCGCCCCGAACCCGGGGCCATGCGATCACGGGGGCGGTGCTCGTCGGCGGCTTTCCGGGCTACGTGTGGGGCTGGTTCCAGGTCTCCGACTCGGTGGGAACACACGCCCGCGCGATCGGCGAGGCGTACGCCCTGCCGTTCCTCGGACTGGCCGCGACACTGCTCGTGTATCTCTGCTTGCGCAAGGCGTTGGCACGGCGGCATCGCGACATCCTCGTTCGTTGCTTCGCCGCCGCGGCCGTCTCGTGCTACTACTGGTTCCGGCTGCCGATGCTGGTCGGGTACGGCCCATTCCCCGGAGAAGGGACGCTCGTCGATCTTCGCGCCACGCTGCCGGCGTGGGCTCCGATGGGACTCCAGATCGCCGCCGCGGCCTTCTTCGTGTGGTGGATGGTGCTCAGATCCGCACCCAAGCGGGCATGGACCCTGCGGCCCCCCTTCGCTTCGGGCGTTGCGCCAACGCCGTAGCACAGGCCGCCGCGCGCCCTCCCCCGCGCCGTCGGGCACCAACCCATGGTCGATCCGCCTGCGCGGGCTGGCCGAAGCGGAGGGCGATTCTCGATGATGGCTACGGCCGGATGGAACCAGGGCTTCCCAACGAGGAGCAATCGCTCCCGCCCCTCCGACCTGCTCCCTGGCGGGGAGGCGCTCGCGGAACAGTACGAGGAAACACGATCGCCTCCCCGCCATTCGGTTCGGGCCAGAGTTCGGATCAGGACAGGCTCCAACCGTTCCCGACGGGCCCAAAGACAAACGCCCGATCCCTTCCGGAATCGGGCGCTTGCGTTAGGTGGAGGCGATCAGACCCGAACCCACGACCTCTTCCATGCCTTCGCCGGACGGACCCCTCATTGTGCAGTTCTTAGGCCGTTGTTGACGTTTCTGAGGGACCGCATTGGACTGCTTCGGACCGAGTTCGGGTCAGCAAGCGGGTCACATCCGCAACACACTCCACCACCCTGCCCGCGCCGTTGGATATCGACATGGACTCTTGGCATGAGGCTCCCGCGCGGCGGGCTCGCAAGGCCACACCGCAAAGCGCGGCGAAGCATCCGGCTCCCCTCCTTCGCCCCGCAGAGTCCCGATGGACTCAGCATCCCGCAAACCACGCGTTGAGAAACGCGAAAATGTCCGCGACCTGAAGCCCGCTGAGGCCGTCAAAGTCCGCGGCAGGAGACCCGGCGAACCACGCATTCAGAAACGCGAAGATGTCCGCGACCTCGAGCGTGCCGTTGCCGTTGAAATCGGCGGGGCAGGTCCGGGGCGTGAGAAAGCCGCCGCGCAGCGTCAGTGGTCCCCCGCTCGCGTTGCTCGCATCCGGCTGGCCGATGCTGCTCGTCAGCCGCAGCGGTCCCCCGGTGGAGACGCCGCCCCCGCAGTCGATGGTGAAGCTCTTCATGCTCGGTTGCGCCAGGGCGGGCGCGGCCAACACCAGGCCCATCGCGGCCAGAGTTCCCGAAAATGTTGCGCGGCAGGAGGACATAGTTGATTCCTTTTCAGATACGTTCAAGCGAGGACGCGGCGGGAGCAGAAAACCCGTCAATGCCCGATAGCCGCGGGCACACCGTGAGAGGCGGGAACGATGAGCATGGGTTGGTTCCGCCGAATCGTCGTGGACGGTGCGGGCGAATACACATCCGGATAGACGCACTGCACTCGTCCGGTGGGCGACGTAAGCGGCACAAGCGCCGACAGCAGTTCGGGCCGGTTCGTGAGCCGTGTCGGATGTCGAATGGGCCTGCGCATGACTTCTCCCTTGTACTCGAACCGTGCCTGAGCCTGTCGTTCGTGGCCGAGCGTGGCGGTCGCCAACCCGATCTGTCGGAACCTCCGCTAGGGGGTGGTGCCCAGACGGACGAGCCCGGGGCCGATGTTTCGAAGTTCACATTGGCGGCCGAAGGTGGTGGCCGTCGCGATGAATGGGTAGTCGCCGGGCTGGAACTTGACCATGGCGCAGGGACCCGCCACGACGCTGGCCGCGATGAACGAGAGCGGCATCGACGCGTCCGCGGGCACGATGGGCGATGGGCTGCTGCCCAGAAAGCCGATCGACTGAATGCTGTTGTTCGGCGACCCCGCGCCGCCGTTGCTCCATGCGACGCCCGCGAGAGTGGCGAGTTCCCCGGAACCGACCAGGTCCAGATAGTTGCCGGCGTAGTTCGCCCCGGCGTAGAGGCGGCAGGTGCAGCCCGCGGGAAGAGTCCAGGTCACGCTGCTGATGTTGTTGGCGAAGCCCCCATCGATACTCCCGAGCATCGCATAGTTCTCGTAGCGATAGTCGAGCGCATCGACCTTCAGAATCCGGCCGCCGAAATCCGTGTCGGTCGCGAGCTCGACGTGGGCCACGCACGGGGCGACCGGGCTCGACGGCGGAGCAATGCCGCGTCGGGATGCGAACTCCGACATCACCACCACGTCGTTCAACGCCGCCGCGTTGTTGAAGTTGATGTAGTGTTCCGTGGTGTAGGCGATCATCTCACCCGCGGGCGAAACGTACAGGCCCGCCGCCGCCGAGAAGTTGCCGTTGTCGAACCCGCTCCCGTCAACCGTGGCGGTCTTGAGTTCGCGGATCGCCTGCGTCTGCACCGTCACATTGCCCTGCTCGAGCGTCACCTTGAACAGCCAGATCAGGTTGGCGTTCGTCACGAGCGGTGCCGCCGCCGCCACCTGCTGAAAGCCCAGCATGTACAGAACGTTGTCGGGCTCTCCCGTAGGGTTGACCAGCTGCAATGATTGATGGCAGTACGGAGAGCCGAAGGGGTCATCGCAGTGCGGCCACGCGACGTTGACGATCGACTTGTCCAGATTCGACGGACTCCAGTCCTCAATGCGAGACCAGTCCTCAAGGGCGCCGCCGCTGGTGCGCAGAAAGTCGACGTGGTAGTTGTCTCCTCCGGCGATGGCGAGACAGTACCGACCGAAGTCGTCCTGTGTGAATCCCACAATGCCGGGCGACGAGTTGGGACGCACATCACTGTTGTAGACCGGAGCCAATGGATTGGAGATGTCATAGAACAGGACGCGCCCGCTCTGGCCCATGCACGACCTGCCCGACGGAATCGCCAGGTAGTTGCCCGCGGCCTGCATGGCCCCTCCGTGGTAGTCCGGAATCTCGACCTCGCCGATGATTCGATCGGCCGCCAGAGGCGGCGTGTTGTACGAAGGCGCGGAAGCCGAAAGGCGGTTGCTTCGCATGCGGCTGCCGGCGCGAATGTCCGCGGAGCCGATCCGGACGATGCTGAGCTTGGTGCACCCGTCGCGTGATCCGATCATGTACACGATCGGAACGGAGGGATCGGGATGGCGGGCGATCCCCTGCCAGTGGTTCTCAGGATTGCCCGTAAACGAGTAGCCCGGCGAGAACGAAGACACGAAGAACCCCATCGGATCAGGACGCAGGCCGAGTTCGTCGAACTGCTGCCGAACGTTGGGAACTTCAACCACCTGGGCAAGGCCCGATGCCGCGGCGGTCAGGAGACCGATTGTGCCGACGATGAGTGCGAGCGCCGGCGATTCGTGTGGGCGATCCATGGTTGTGTTCCTTATGACCAGGCGAACTCACTGGAGTGAGACCAGCACCAGCACCATCCCCTTGCCGCTCTTGAGCGGGCTCATCGCCTTGCCCAGCACCGCGCCCCCGCACGGCGCGCCCTCGCCCACCCGCATCGCGTGTCCCGGCGTCGCCGAGGTCGTCAGCAGATCCCCCGGCGAGACGGCCCCGCCCGCATCCGCATCCACCCAGCACCACACCCGCCCGACGTTGGCAATCGGATGCGCGCCGTCAGCGACCGTGCCCTTCTGCCCGAGCACCAGCCCCGGCGCCACCCCGTCGGCCCCGCTGATGATCCCCGCCACCGCCCGGTCGTACGCCCTGCTCGCCACGCGCAGCTTCCCCACCCGATCCGGATCAATGCTCACGACCATGCCCGGCGTGGGCTTCGTCTCTCCCGCCGCCGCCACGTCGTACGACTCGGCCAGGTCCGCCCCGCCCTCGATGATGACGACCCTGGCGCGGATATTTCCGTTGACCTGGAGTCTTTCCGATGGGGTGTCGGTGCCGATGCCCACATTGCCGCTGCTCGTAAGAGTCATGCGGGATCCGCCGCCGGTCTGATCCGCGATGAGCAGCTTGCCCGCGCCCTCGCCGTTGCTCGAGCCCGTCGAGACAAGGGCCCAATCCCGCCCGCCAACGCTGGTGTTCTGGAGTTCGAGCCAGGCGCCGATGGTGCTGCTGCTCTGGATCCTCGCCGTGTACGCGTTCGTGTCCACAACGTGGAACTTGTTGGCGGGCGAGGTGGTGCCGACCCCAACGAGGCCATTCGCGGCGATCGTCATCGCCGACGAGTTTGCCGCCGGGCTTCCGGCGGTCCCCGCCGCGCTACTGGTGAAGAACTGGATCGGCGCGTTGTTCGTGACCAGCCGCAGCCACGCGCCGTTATTGAGCGAATACAGCCCGAGGTCCGCCGTGGCCGGCGCCGTCCCGCCCTTCTGCACCACGCCCCCGGTCACCTCCAGCGACGCCGTCCGCGTCTGCCCGACCACATCCAGCTTCGACGCCGGCGTCGCCGTGCCGATCCCCACGTTCGCTCCGTTGGGCGTCACGTTCGGCAGCGACAGCGCGTACGGCGCGGGCTGGACGAGCTGCCGCGGCGAGAGCGTGTTCGTTGATGTGCCGATCGTCACGGTGATCCCGAGGTAGAGCGCGGTGCCGTCGTAGATCTGTGCGCCGGAGCTGTCGGTCTCGCCGAGATTGACCGTGGCGGCGAACACCCCTTTGTCGCACGAGACGTTCGAGATCTGGACGTTCTTGCGGAGCGTACCGCCCGTGAGCGCGGAATAGAGGCCGAAGTTGACGGTTGCCGTCCCGGTGTACGGCACGCCGTTGTTCTCCAGATACCCCTGGTACGTGAACTGCTTCGTGAGCGTCTGCGCCGACGCCCGCATCGCGCACGCAAACGTCGAGAGCAAGAGCGCCAGAACTATGGTGGCAAGCCGCATGGTGTTTCTCCTGGAACGATCCGGTCCCGAAAAGGCATGGCCCTGCCCTTCCACACGCTCTCCACGCTCCCCGACCTTGGACGATCCGAACTCTTTCGACGCTTTCCAACCCCTCCGCTTCCAGCCCCGGGCTTCCACCGTCCCCCGGCAACAGCCGATAGAGTCCAGCCCCGGCACATGGACACCCCCAACCACAAACAAAGTCCGATCGACACCCCCGCCGAAGCCGAAGCCGTCGATCGCCTCCTCCCCGTCGTCTACGACGAGCTCCGCCGCATCGCCGCCGGCCTCCTCCGCCACCGCGCCCCCGTCAGCGTCCAGCCCACAGCCCTGGTCCACGAGGCCTTCCTGCGCGTCGCCGCCGACCGCAAGGGTCAGTTCAACGACGAGGCCCACTTCCGCGCCATCGCCTCCATCGCCATGCGCCGCGTCCTCGCCGACCACGTTCGCGGCCGCTCCCGCCTCAAGCGCGGCGGCGACCGCCGCGCCGTATCCCTCGACGCCAACGCCCTCGGCACCGGCGAACTCCACAGCGCGGCCGAACTCGACGCCGCCCTCGAAGAACTCGAAGCCGCGAGCCCGCGCGTCGCTCGCCTGGTCATCTACCGCTTCTTCGGCGACCTCAGCGTCCGGCAGGCCGCCGACCGCCTCAACGTCTCCCTCTCCACCGCCGAGACCGACTGGCGCTTCGCCCGCGCCTGGCTCAAGCGCCGCCTGCAAGGCACCAGCACGTGAGCCCCCACCCCTCAAGGCTCGAGCGCGTCCACGCCCTCTTCGCCGCGGCCGTCCCCCTCACCCCGCCCGAACGATCCGCCCTCCTCGACAAAGCCTGCAAAGAAGACCCCGAACTCCGCCGCGAGGTCGAAGAACTCCTCGCCCTCGACGACACACCCTCCAAGGCCGGCGAACTCACCCAGGGCGCGGGCTCCGACTGGCTCGCCGCCGACCTCGCCGAAGACCACGGACCCGAGCAGCCCCCACCCTCCCGCATCGGACACTTCGCCATCATCCGCGAGATCGGGCGCGGCGGGATGGGCATCGTCTACGAAGCCCACCAGGATGAGCCTGCCCGGCGCGTCGCCCTGAAAGTCATCCACCCCGGCATGATCGGGCGCGGCCTGCTCCGCCGTTTCCGCCAGGAAACCCGGGCCATGGCCCAGCTCCGCCACCCCGGCATCGCCCAGATCTACGAGGCCGGAACCAGCATCGACGGCCAGGGCGCGCCCGCGCGCCCGTACTTCGTCATGGAACTCGTCGAGGGCCCAACGCTCCTCAAGCACGCGGCCGACGCCCACCTCGACATCGCCGCCCGCCTCGAGATCATCGCCCGCGCCTGCGACGCACTCCACCACGCCCACCAGAAAGGCGTCGTCCACCGCGACCTCAAACCCGACAACATCCTCGTCCAGAGCTCCGACCTCGGCGGGCCACCCGATTCCCACTCCGGCGTCCTCCCCTCCGGCGTCCAGCCCAAGATCCTCGACTTCGGCGTCTCCCGCCTTGCCGAGGAGCACGAAACGGGCTCCCTCCACACCCTCTCCGGCCAGATCGTCGGCACCATCCCCTACCTCAGCCCCGAACAGGCCGCCGGCGACTCCGCCGTCGCCGACATCCGCTCCGACGTCTACTCCATGGGCGTCGTCGCCTACGAACTCCTCTCCGGCTCCCTCCCTTTCAACACCGCCGGCCACACCGTCCGCTCCGCGACCCGCATCATTCTCGACGAGTCCCCCAAGCGCCTCGGCTCCGCCGGTCCAGCCCTGCGCGGCGACATCGAGACCATCATCCACAAAGCGATGGATCGCGACCCCGAACGCCGCTACCAGTCCGCCGCCGATCTCGCCGCCGACATCCGCCGCTTTCTCGCCCGCGAGCCCATCGCCGCCCGCCCCCGCAGCACCGCCTACGCCGTCCGCAAGTTCATCGACCGCAACCGCGCCCTCACCCTCGTCGGCGCGGCCTCCCTGTTCCTCATCCTCGGCGCGCTCATCGTCACCTCCATCCTCTGGGCCGACGCACGCCGCGCCGAAGACCAGGCCGTCTGGCAGCGCTATCGCTCGGCCATGTCCGCCGCGTCCTTCGCGCTGGCAAAGGGCGAGATCGGCATCGCCCGTCGCCACCTCGAAAGCACCGCCCCGCGTTTCCGCGGCTGGGAGTACCGCCACTTCCTCTCCCGACTCGACCAGAGCGAGAGCACCGCCTCCCCACCCCTCTCCACCCCGTTCATGATCGTCCCCACCAGCGACGGCGGCTCGAGCGGCCTCGTGTTCATTGAGCCGGAATGGACCGGCACGCTCGCCCGCGCCCCAAGCGAGAAATCGCCCCTCACGCCCGTGGACCCGCGCCTGCTCCTGTGGTACACCGCCCGGGCAACCCGCGCCATCCACAACCTCAAACTCACCGGACCCGATCTCTACACCCCCGACCCCGCGACCGGCCGCCCCGTCGCCCACCGCATCTCCCCGTGGCCCTTCGCCCCCGGGACGATCTTCGAGAATCCAAAGCTCTCCGATGACGGACACACGATGGTCCTGCTCCATCGCACTCGCGCCGCGTCGTCGCTCCTCATCTTCGATTTCGTCGCCAACCACATGCGAGCGTTGCCGCTCGACCCCGGCGTGTTCCCCTTCCGGGCCGCGATCTCCGGCGACGGCTCCCACGCGGCGATCGCCACCGGCTTCGATCAGCCCCGCCCGCCATTCGCACAGGTATTTGATGTCCCCTCCGGCCGCCTCGTCTCCACCGTCACCGATCTCCCGAGCGAGCCCCACTCGTTCCTGCTCACCCGCGACGGCTCCCGCCTCATCATCGCCTTCCACGGCGGCCCGATCGGCTCATGGGACACCACCGCCGATCCCGCCCGTCGCCTCATCTACCACCCCTACGAATATGACACCCTCGAGAACCTGAACTTCAACGCCGACCAGACTCTCCTCGCCGCGGGAAACATCGAGGGCGTCGTCCGCGCCTTCGACGCTTCGACGCTCAGGAGCACCATCTCCCTCATCGGCCACGAATCCGAGATCCACGATGTCCGCTTCCTCACGCCCCCGGCCGCAGGCCTCATCAGCGCGGGAGCCGATGGTACCGTCCGCCGCTGGTCACTCGAGCAGCCCCCCGAGCGGCCAATGGTCCTCCGCGGCCACACCCACCTCATCCACGCCCTCGCCATCGCCGGCACAGGACGCTTCGCCGTCACGGGAAGTTGGGACAAGACCGTTCGTCTGTATTCGCTCGACGACGGGCGCGAACTCGCCAGCATGCCCACCGGCACATTCGTGCAGGCCCTCGCCCTCTCCCCCGATGAGCGCCTCATCGCCACCCGCGAGTTCGGCGGCGACACCCGCATCTTTGATGTAGCGTCGCGATCGCGGATCGCCATGCTCGATCGCTCCCGCTCCACCCTCGACCAGCCCCTCTTCAACCAAGCCTCCACCCGCATCCTCTACGACTTCGACCCCGCGACAAGCACCGCCACCTTCTGGGACATCCCCTCCCGCACCTGGATCACTACCCCCGGCAGCGACATCGCCACCGCTCGAGGTTCAACCGTGAGCCCCCAGGCCGGGGTCATCGCCCGATCCGAATCCCGCGACCACTGGTACGGCACCGTGTTCTACGACTTCCGCACCGGCAAGGAAGTCCTCGCCATCCCCGCCCGGCGCACCGCCAACGAATCCATCGCATTCTCCCCCGACGGCCGCACCGTCGTGGCCCCCGACGAACGCCACCGCATCCAGGCCTTCGCACTCCCTTCCGGCCGCCACCTCGGCACCTACACCGGCCACTCCCGCGAAGTCCTCGCCATGACCTTCAGCCCCGACGGCTCCCGCCTCTTCAGCGCCGACTACACCGGCGTCATCTGGATCTGGGACACCCGCACCCGCGAAGAACTCACCCAACTGCGCGGCCACAAAGAGCACGTCCGTCGCCTGGTGATCTCCCTCGACGGCAACACGCTCATCTCCGGCTCCCGAGATGGAACCGCCCGAGTCTGGTCCGCACCGTGACTCCCGCCCAAAAAGAAAAACGCCCAACCCCTCGCGGGATCGGGCGTTTACGAGCAAGTGGAGGCGATGAGACTCGAACTCACGACCTCTTCCATGCCATGGAAGCGCTCTACCAATTGAGCTACGCCCCCGAAGGGGTCCACTTGGACTTCGCAACGCCCCAGCGGGCCCATCGCGAGGGCAATAGTAGATCGGGCCCGGGAAGGGTCAACTTTCGGGGGAAGGGGGGATGGTCCGCCGCTCCGCGCCGGTTTTTCCCGGCTTTCCGCCGCTGGCGCCCCTACGCCCGCCCCAGCACCCGCTCCACCGCCCCCACCACCCGCTCCGCCACGATCCGATCGATCCGGCACCGCTCCGGATGATCGTTCGCGCTCCACTCCGCCGGAAGCGTCGGGTCCGCCAGCACATCCTCACTCGGTCCGGTCGTCTCAGGGATCACCGTCCAGCGATAGTCCGTCGGCCCATACAGCACCACCAGCGGCACCCCAAACGCCGCCGCCACATGGCGCGGCCCGGTGTCGTTGGTCACCATCAGCCGCGCCCCGCGCACCACGCCCTTGAGCGACCCGATCGCCACCCCCAGGCGCGGCAGCGCGACGACGGTGTCGCCCTGCACGCGTGGCACTGGCGGCTTGTCCGCCAGTGACGCGTTCGCCACCCGCACCACCTCCTCACACACCTCCACCTCCCCCGGCGCCCCGTTCACCAGCACCTTCATCCCACGCTCCCGCACCAGGTGCGCCGCCACCGCCCCAAACCCCGCCGCGGGCCATCGCTTCGCCACATCGTTCGCCCCAGGGTTCAGAACCGCATACGCCTCCCCTGCGCCCCCCCCGGCCCTCGCCAGCACCTCGCGTGCCGCCCCCGCCTGGGCCTGGCCGGCGGCTACACCAAGTCCGATGTGGACGTGACAGCGCGAACCTCTTCCAGCGAGGTCGAGGGCCTGCACGCCTGGGCTTACGGCGGAACAGCGGTGAGCAGTCTGCGCCTGCGGGGCGGGGTGGGCTATTCGGCCCTGACCTTCCGGACCGACCGCACGGCGACCTTCCGCACCTTCTCCGACCGGCTGTCCAGCGACCACGACGGCGCGACATTCCAGGCCTTCGCCGACGTCGGCTATGCGATGAAGCTGGGGACCCTCGCCGTGGAGCCCTTCGCTTCGGTCGCGGCTGTCTCGGTGAAGACCGACGCCTTCTCCGAACGCGGCGGGGCCGCGGCGCTCGCCGTCGCGGGCAGCGACCACGACGTGACCTTCTCGACCCTTGGCGTTCGGACGCAAGCCAGGATCGGCGCCGTCGATCTGCACGCCCTGGCCGGCTGGCAGGCGGCGTCGGGCGACCTGACCCCGGTCACGCGCCAACAGTTCAAGGCCGGCGGGCCGTCGTTCCTGATCGTCCCCACGCCCCTGGACGACCAAGCCCTCCTGATGGACGCCGGGTTGGATCTGAAGGTGGCCCATCGCCCGACGGCGCCAGCCACCTAGACCGGCC
>CALMPG010000132.1 GCA_937871915.1 uncultured Phycisphaerales bacterium | reverse complement strand
CCCCTTCTCCCCGACATCATCCCGCCGGATGATCGCATCCAGGATCTGGGCCCGCTCCGGCGTGTACTTGAGCCCCTCGCTCTTGAGTTTCCGCCGGAACACCGCGCACAGCGGCTCGATGATCCGAATGTCATCCAGCGATGTGCCGGTGGAGTGTGTGGTCGGCGCCATGACCGATCGTAAGCCGCGATCCTCGTACACTCCGCCCATGCACCCCTGGGAGCACAGCCGCGCCTCTCGCCTCGCCGGTCCGGCGGGCCTGAGCGCCCTCACGCTCATCGGCCTCGGCGTGCTCTCGTGCGTCGGCCTTCCCCCGGAAACTGCCGCGTTCCTCGGCCCGATCTCCGTGGCCACATCGGTGCTTGGCGCAGGGCCGATCGCCCTCGCCTACCTCCTCGCCGCCTTCGGCCTCGGTCGCCCCCTCGCATCCCGGCTGGCCCGCGAATCCCCCAACCGCTTCTGGATCCAACTCGGCCTCGGCCTGGGCCTTCTCCTCTGGCTCAGCCACGCCCTCGGCATGGCGGGCCTGCTCAGCGGCCCCGGCCCCACGCCGCGCATCGTCGGGTGGGGCGTCGTCGGGCTGGGCATCCTCCTCCTCGCCGACCAGATCGCCCGCGGCCCGCTCCGCCCCGAAAAATGGCCCGTCGTCACGCCCGCCATCGTCTTCCTCGCCCCCGCCATCGCCCTGCTGCTTGTCGCCGCGTCGAGCCCCCCGGGCGTCCTCTGGCACGCCACCGAGCACGGCGCGTTCGACGCCCACTCCTACCACCTGCAACTCCCCAAGGAATGGGCCGCGGGCGAGCGCCTCTGGCCCACCGCGCACAACGTCTACTCGTTCCTCCCCTCCTTCGTCGAGGCCGGGTACATGCACCTCGGGGCGATGATGCCCGGCGGTCCCAATCCTCTGGTGCGCATGGTCGCCGGGAGCGCCGGCGACGGCCACTGGTTCCTCGCCTGCCAGTTCCTCCACATCGGCATGGCCATCATCGGCGCCATGCTCCTGGCCCGCGCCGGGTGGACCCTCGCCCTCCGCTTCGGCGTGGGCGCCGCCGCCGCACCATGGATCGGCCTCATCGCCGGGGCCCTCGTCCTCGCCACGCCATGGATGATCGTCGTCTCCACCCTCCCCTACAACGAGGCCGGCCTGATCGCCATGGCCGCCGCGGGCGTGCTCGTCGCCATCGACGACAAGTGCGGCCCCTGCGCCCGCGCCGTCGGCGCGGGCTGGGCCGTCGGCGTGGCCTGCGGGTGCAAGCCGACGGCCCTGTTCATGGCGGGCCCGATCGTCGGCCTGCTGCTCCTCGGCGCGGCTCCAGCGCGAGCGTGGCCCCGCATGATCGCCGTCGGCTCGCTCGCGGGCCTGATCGCGGTCTCGCCGTGGATGCTGCGCAACTTTCTCGCCAGCCGCAACCCGGTCTTCCCCTTCGCCTCCTCCATCTTCGGCAACCACGGGTGGTGGACGGATGAACAGATCGGGCGCTTCGCCCGCAACCACCACGCCCCGCCCGGCCTGGGCATCGGCGATCGTTTGTCGCGCCTGCTCTCGCCGGAGTTCGGCCTGATGCACGAGCAGTGGGGGGGCGGCGGCACATTCGTGATCATCCTCCTCGCCGCCGCCATCGGCGCGCTCTGCTGGCCGAAGTCGCGCCGCCCCGGCGCCCTCCTCACGATCGGGTTGCTGGCACAAGCCATCTGCTGGATGACCCTCACCCACCTCCAGTCGCGATTCCTCATCCCGATGCTCGTCCCCGCCGCCCTCCTCCTCGCCCTCGGCGGCGCGGCCCTCACATCCTGGGTCGGGCGCGCCTCCCCCAACCGCCGGGCCATGACCATCGGCGCCGTCGGCGTGCTCGCCATCGCCCCGCTGGCCCAATCCCTCGCCGGCGTGCTCCTGTTCCTCGGGCAGAACGACATGCACCCCAACGCGATGCTCGTCCTCGGCCCCGGCGCCCTCACCGGAATGGGCGCCGAGGCCGAGTTCGCCTCGTCCACCCCCGACACGCAGGAACTCTTCCTCTCCGCCCTCGGCCCCGCCGCGTTCATCAACCTCTCGATCCGCCCGTGGGAAGCCGAGAACCGCGCCGTTTACCTGCTCGGCGATTCCACCCCGCTCTACTTCATGGGCCGCGCCTGGTCGCGGGAGCCCGAGGCTTCCCCCCGGCCCGGCAGTGCCATCGCCTACCACACCACGTGGGATAGAGTCCCCATCCTCGGCTCCGGCGGCAACACCGATATCAGCCATTGGAGCCGCCAGTTGCACGAGGCCGGCATCCGATACGTGCTGGTGAACTACGACGAACTCCGCCGCCTGATCGAGACCGACCGCAACTACGACCCCGCCATCACCATGGACAAGGTGCTGCACTGGATCGACGATCGGCGCTCCGACCTGCGGTCTATCCGCACATGGCGGGCCCCCGGCGATCCTCCCCGCACCGGCGTCGAGCTCTTCCTCGTGGACATCCCATTCCCCGATTCCCCGGGAGCGCCCACACCATGAGCGACCCGCTCCCGACACCCTCACCTCCACACCGCACCCGCGCCGTCGCCAAGGCCGTCCTGCAAATCCTCGGCTTCGTCATCGGCATCGCCATCCTCGGCTGGTGCGTCAGCACCGCCCTCAAGCCCGGCAACCGCGAGGCCCTCACCCGCCTGCACGAGGCCTCGTTCGGCCAGATCGCCGCGCTCATCGGCCTCACCATCGTCATCATCGTCGCCTCCGGGGCCGTCTTCCGCGAGACCCTCGTGCCCATCAAGCGGCTCTCCATCCTCCCCGCCCAGGCCACCAACACCATCGCCTGCCTCCTCGTCCTCGCCCCCTTCAAGCTCAGCGTCCTCTTCCGCGTCCTCGTCCACAACCGGCGCGACGGCGTCCCCCTGCTCACCATCGGCGCCTGGTTCGGGGCCGTCGGCGTGGTCATCCTGTGCGTGCTCCTGCCCATGATGGGCGGCGCGGCGATGCGCGGGCGCGCGGACACGGCCTGGTTCATCATCGCCGGCGGCGGCATGCTCGCGTGCCTGCTCCTCGTCCTGCTCGTCGCCCGCGCCCTCGCCACGCCGCGCGGCTGGGACTGGGCCCAGCGCCTCTACGCCCGCTTCCCCCTCCCCGCCCGCCTGCGCCCCGGCTCGATCGCCGCCACCGTCCTTTTCGAGAAGGCCCACGAGGGCGTCCGCATGCTCGCCAGCCCGAGGGTCGTCTTCGGGTGCGCGGCCCTGCGCCTCATCGACTTCGCAGCGCAGGCAGGCCGCATCGCCATCGCCGCCGCCATCATCGGCGTCCCCCTCGAGTGGGACCGGGCCCTGCTGGCCGGCTTGGTCTTCTTCCTCATCACCGCCGCCGCGCCCTCGGGGGCCTTGGGCGCCCGCGAGGGCGGCACGGCCTGGCTCATCGGCGTGGTCCTCGCGGGCGTGGACCGCGACCGCTTCCTGCTCGTCGTTCTCACCGTCTCGGCCACCGAGGCGGCCGTGCTCCTGATCGGCTCGGCGATCTCGCTGGCCTATCTCCGCCCGGATCGCCTCCTGCGCCTGGGCCACAAGCCGAAGATCGACTGACGCCCGCACCCAGCCCCCCGCGCCTTCCGCCGGGTTTCTTCTCCGTGGCCCCCCGTGGCTCTCCGTGTTTCATACGCTTTCCCGATGCGTCTCGCCCTCGCCCAGATCAACCCCACCATCGGCGACATCGCCGGCAACGCCGCGCTCATCGTGCGGGCCATCGACGAGGCCCGCTCCAAAGGCGCCGATCTCGTCGTCCTCCCCGAACTCTGCCTCTGCGGCTATCCCCCCAAGGACCTCCTGCTGCAGGAGGGCTTCGTCGAGGCCTGCGTCGCGGCCGCCAAGGATATCGGCCAGCACCACACCGCCGGCATCACCGCCATCTTCGGCACCCCCCTCCCCGTGGATGCCCACAACCCAGACGCCAAAGGCAGCGGCATCGCCAACGCCCTGCTGGCGTACCGCGACGGGATATTCGTCGACTACTACGACAAGCGGCTCCTTCCCACCTACGACGTTTTCGAGGAGGATCGCTACTTCGTCCACGGCGAGCGCGCCGTGGTGATCGACGTCCCGGTCCGTGGTGGCGCGGCTCTCCAGGGCCGTGCTCCCATCACCTGGCGCGTCGGCCTCACCATCTGCGAAGACCTCTGGCGCGGCGAGGACGCCGGCGTCTCCCACCGCTACCACGGCCGCAAGGACCCCGTCGCCGAACTCTGCGCCCCGCAGCCCGGCGGCAAGGCCGGGGCGAAACTCATCATCAACCCCTCCGCCAGCCCCTTCGTCATGGGCAAGGGCCGCCGCCACCGCGAGATCCTCGTCAAGCACGCCACCGCCAACCGCGTCTTCGTCGCCGCCGTCAACCAGGTCGGCGGCAACGACGACCTGATCTTCGACGGCCACGCCGCCGTCTACGCCCCGGGCGGCGCCCTCATGGGCGCGGCCGAGGGCTTCGTCGAGCAGGTGCTCATCTGCGACCTCCCCGACATGCGCCCCGGGCCGACCGATCCCGTACCGGCATTGCCCAACGACCCGCTCCTGAGCGCCCCCGACGAAGAACTCCTCTACAAGGCCCTCGTCCTCGGCATCCGCGACTATTGCCGCAAGACCGGGTTCACCTCCGCCGTCCTCGGTCTCTCCGGCGGCATCGACTCGGCGGTGGCCGCCGTCCTCGCCGCCGGCGCGCTGGGCCCGAGGAATGTCCTCGGCGTGAGTCTCCCGTCGCGTTTCAGTTCCGAGGGCTCCAAGTCCGACGCGGCCGCGCTCGCCCATCGCCTCGGCATGGAGATGCTCACCATCCCGATCGAGCCCGCCCACGCCGCGCTGCTGGGCATGCTCGGCCCCGCCTTCGAGGCCGGTCGGGCCGGCGCGGCCAGGTTCGACACCGGCACCGTCTCCGAGGAAAACCTCCAGTCCCGCATCCGCGGCACGGTCCTCATGGGCCTCTCCAACAAGTTCGGCCACATCCTGCTCACCACCGGCAACAAGAGCGAGACCGCCGTCGGCTACGCCACGCTCTACGGCGACATGAACGGCGGGCTGGCGGTGCTCAGCGATGTCACCAAGCACTGGGTCTACCGGCTGGCGCGGTGGATGAATGAGCGAGCGCCCGAAGGGCCTCCGATCCCCGAGGCCAGCATCACCAAGCCCCCCTCGGCCGAGCTCCGCCCCAACCAGACCGACCAGGACTCCCTCCCGCCCTACGACGTCCTCGACGAGGTCCTCCGCCGCTACGTCGAGGGCCGCCAGCACCCGCGCCGGATCATCGCGGAAACCGGCTTTGACGCGGCCGTCGTCGCCCGAATCGTCCGCCTCATCGACCTGAGCGAGTACAAACGCAAGCAAGCCGCGGTGGGGCTGAAGGTCTCGGGAATCGCGTTTGGCTCCGGGCGCCGCTGGCCGATCGCGCAACGTTGGGGCCGATAGTCGATCAAGCTGGCGCGAGCTCCCGCGGCGGAACAGCGCCCTGAGCGAGAGCGAGGGGTGACGGGTGAGAGGTGTCTGAAACTCGACTCAGCATCCCGCAAACCAGTCCGCGAGAAACGCGAGGATGTTTGCGGGCGACGCTGGGCCCGTCCCTTCGAAATCCGCGCGATAGTCTCCAGCCAGCCACGCATTGAGATAGGCGAAGATATCCGAAATTGCCAGCCGACCGTCGCAGTCGTAGTCGGCTCTGCAGATCGTGTAGGTGACGGGTTCACTCGTCTTGGTGGTGCAATCGGTAATGGCGATCACACGAAATGCGTATGTGGTCACTCCGGGGCCCGGTCGGAGGTGTACCTCCGTTGTCGGGGAAGACCATGACGAGTTGGCGGCCATGTCCTGCCACAGGCCCCCGGTCGTCTGTTGCTGCCACCTGTAACCGTACGGCGCAGTCCCGGTTGTGCTCACCGACAGCGAAACCGCCCCCGGTGGACAGCCGCGTGCCACCTGAATCGGGCCAAGCGAGAAGCACGCGGGAAGCACGGCTGGCAGATTCGCAATCCAAGCCTCGTCATCCGTACTGCCCGCTCGCCAACCCGTTCCAGCGATCGTGCGACCGTCGGCGCTGACCCCGCGGACAGTCCGAAGATTCCAGCCTGAGGTGTCGATTCCCACCGTCGGCAGATAAGCGTTGAGATTGGCCATCCCCGTATCTTGCGTCCACATCCACGCGGCCGGTCCGACGTGCAGATAGCCGGAGCCACCTACCACGCTCCCGTCGTCGCTTACGCCCCAGGCGTCGGAGTCCTGCCCGTACGAGTGCAGGTCTTCCATGCCGCCGGAGGCGGTCCACCGGAAGGCATGGTTCGTGAAACCCGTGTATGGATATGGAACAGAGTTGCCGCTCCTGCCCACGATCACCGAGCCGTCCGAACTCACGCTTCTTGCAAAGGCGCCGGAGGCCCCGGGCACGGTGCCAAGATCGGTGATGCTGCCCCCGCTCCACCGCACGGCGTGCACCGTGCTGGTGTAGATTCCGCTCCACCCCACGATCACCGAGCCATCGGGGGTAATCGCCTGCGCCGCTGAGAAGTTGTCCCCCGGAAGCGTTCCCAAGCTCACCAGCCCACCGCCCGGGGTCCATTGGACGGCAAGAAAGTTGGGAATGCCGGGGGCCGTGCTGATGCCAATAAGGATCGACCCGTCGCCGTTGGCTCCGAGCAAGGAAGCGTTCGACCCGCCAGGAAGGATTCCGGTATTCACTATCCCGCCAGCCTGGGTCCACCGGAACGATTGGTTGCCCAAGCCGGAGATGCCGACCACGACCTGCCCATCCGGGCCGACGCCCTTGGCGATCGAGGATCCGCCCGCGGGGAGCCGCACCATCCCCCCCGTCCGGCTCCATCGGAATGCATATCCGACGCCGACCCCATTGGATTGAAAGATGTAGCCATACCCGACGACCGCGCTCCCATCTCTGCTGAGCGCGTAAGCGGTGGATGAGGCTCCGCCGGGAACCGGCCCCAATCCTGTGAG
This sequence comes from uncultured Phycisphaerales bacterium, assembly GCA_937871915.1. GTDB lineage: Bacteria > Planctomycetota > Phycisphaerae > Phycisphaerales > UBA1924 > UBA4658. Next base: position 17,624 of record CALMPG010000132.1, on the reverse strand, counting down.
AGTCTGGGCACGGGCCGATGCGACTTGGATGCAGACCCCAAGGGCGAACCAAGGCCAGGCGCGAGTGCAGTATGGGCTCATTGTTGATCCTGTATCGGTCTCACGATGGATCGATCAGGAGGCCCACCTTGCAAGCGCAGAATGCGATCCGCAACCATGCGGGACGACAACAAAGCACCCGCAAGCGAGGTCGATACGAACTACTGTTTGGTCTTCCTCGCGTTGGGCCGCTCTTGCGAGCGGATTCGAGCTTCATGGGCTCAGCGCTGTTCTTGCTGTCCTATGCGGGCACGCTTTCCGGCCCTCAGAACCCGCCCTTGAGCGCCCCACCCTTCTTCTTGTCCCGCAGCGCCGCCGCCGCCCGCAGACGACGCAGCGCCGGGGTGTCCTTCATGATGTCCTCGGCCGTGCGCTTGGGGCCGCGATCGTCCTTGCCCTTGCCCTTCCCGCCGGTGTACTCGGGCGCGGGGGTCATGGCCTTGATGCTCAGGCTGATCCGGCGCGTGCCCGGGTCGATCTTGAGCACCTTGCACTGCACCACCTGATCGATCTTGAGCTCGTCCTGCGGGTGGTTGATCCGCTTGTGGGCGATCTCCGAGACGTGCACGAGGCCCTGCACGCCGGGGGCGACCTCCACGAACGCCCCGAACTCCTGCAAGGAGACGATCTTCCCGTTGATCTCCGCGCCCTCCTTGATGTCGGCCAGCGCGGTCTGGTACGGATCGGCCGAGAGCTGCTTCAGGCCCAGCCCGATGCGGCTCTTGCGCATGTCCTCGTCGTTCCACTCGATCTTGAGGATCTTGACCTTGACCTTCTGCCCTTCCTTCACGTGCTTGGCGATGGCCGCCTCGCCCATGCCCACGCGCTCGTGCGACAGGTCGCCCACGTGCACGAGCCCGTCCACGCCCCCGATATCCACGAACGCGCCGAAGGGCATGATCTTGCGCACCGTCCCGTCGAGCACATCCCCTTCCTTGAGCTGATCGCGCAGGCTCTTCGCCCGCTCGCGCCGTTCCTGCTCGAGGATGTCACGCCGCGACAGGATGATGTTCCCGCGCCCGCGCTTGTCCAGCTGGCTCACCTGGCAGGTCAACTTCTCCCCGATGAGCACCGACAGGTCCGGGACGCGGTCCAGCGAGACCTGCGACGCCGGCATGAACGCCTTGTGGCCGGAAACTTCCAGCTCGAGCCCGCCCTTGTTCACGCCGGTGACCTTGCCCTCAACGGTCTGGCCGACTTCCAGATTCTCCCACGCCGCCTTCACCACCGTCCCCGGACGCGAGCAGATAAAGATGTTCTCCCCCGACTCGAACCGATCGACCATCACCTCCAGCGACGAGCCCGGCGCGGGCAGGTCCTTGTCCTCGGGATACTGCGCCCGCGGCACGATGCCCAGCTCCTTCGGGCCAAACTCGATGAAGATGTCCGTCGGGCCCACCGAGACGATCACGCCCGTGCGATACTCGCGCCCCGCGCTCACCACGCGCGGCCCCTTCATCGCCGGCTTGGCCGGCCCGCCGATCGGCGCCACGTCGTGCCCCGGCAGCGTGATCGGGTTCTTGCTCCGCTCGCGCGGATGCCGCTTCCCGCCCCCCTTCTCCGAACCGTGCGCCGCCAGACCGCCCGGCCCAAGCCCGAGCGCGGCCATGGCGTCGTCGATCTCATTGGCGAGCGACGGATCCATCGCGCCCTTGGCCGGCGCTTCGGGCGCGCCCGGCGCGGGAGTGGTGGCCGGATGGGTGGTGGCCGCGCCCGGGGTAGTGCCGTTCGCGCCGGGCGCGTTGGCTTCGGGGGCGGGAACGGGAGAGTTCGGGGTGGTGGGGTCCATGGCGTCGGTGGGGTGGGGTGGGGGGGGTCGATTGGGAAAGGTCGCGCGCCGTGGCGCGCCGTTCCCGAGGCGCTGATTTCGATGGGACCGCACAGCGCGCTCCGGACGAAACCTTGGGGGCAGGAGTGTACGCCCAAACGCCCCAGCGCACCGATCCCACCCACCGGCACCCGGGGTATCCACCACATTCCGGTGTTTTTGTCGGCGCGGCCGCCCTGGGCCACTCTCGGCTACTTCGCTCGCACATCCGAGTCGCGATCCCCACGCGGGAGCGTCCGCAGCCCGTCCAGCCGCCGCGCCCCATCGATCACCCGGTCCCATTGCATCGCCGGCCCCGGGTCGATCTTGTTGTCCTGCAGGTGAAAGTGCCCCAGCACGCCGCGGAACCCCGCCCACCGCTCGCGCGCCATCGTCCGCCGGAGCAGGTTCCCCTCCTCATCGCGCGGGTAGTCGAGTTCGATCCCCGGCAGCACCCGATGCAGCGCGGCCGTCAGCCGGATGAGCGCCGCGTACTGCTCCGGCGTGAAGTCGTACTGCCGGTACATCTTCCCCCGAATCTCGCCGACAATCATCTGATTGCGGGCCGGGGAGCCGACGAAGTTCGGCGTCCGCACGCCCCCATCGCCGAACGCGGGTGGAACCGTGATCCGCAGCGTCGTCTCGCCCACCGTGCCCCCGCGCGACGCGCCCGGCTCGCGCACGTACCACTGCGCAAACGGGTCCTTCTCCCCCGCGCCGTACGCCCCGATGTTCGCGATCTCCACGCCCACCGACCGGTCGTTGGCGTACGTCGCGTGCCACGCCCGCTCCTTCACATCCATCGTCTGATAGATCGTCCCGTCGATGTCGAGCATGAAGTGCACCGACAGCCCGCGCAGATCGTGCAGCACCCGGAAGCACTGGCGCGAGGTCCCGCACACGTCGTAGTGCAGCACGAACTGGTCCACCTTGGTCCGCAGCAGATCGAGGTCCCAGTTCCCGCCGCGCACCCGCTCGAACTCCTCGGGTGTCAGAACAGTCGGTCCGGGTGGCGCTGGCGGCTCGCCCGCCAGTGGAGCGGACCGAGGACTCACAGCCTCACCATCCTTCCGCGGCGCAAACCGGATCGAGTACCGGTTCGGCGTCGTCGGCGATTCCCCCGCCTTCGTCGCCGGCACAAACGCCGAGCGGGCCCACGGCGCAAACCGCTTCTCCGTGCGATACCCGTCGTACCCGCCCGGATCGGTCCACAGCACCACCGGTGTGCCCGTATGGAACAGCCGCCCGCACGCCACGATCTCATCGCCCCGCCGGCGCAGTTCCTCCCCGGGCATGGCGCAGCCCGAGAGCAAGGCGACGGCCACGAGACAGAGCACAAGGACTACACGATGCATGGGCAGAGCGTATCGGTTCCGGGCGCGCCCGTGCGAATCGACTAGAGTCGCCCCATGCCCGGATCCACCACCGGCCTCTCCCTCGGCCTCGACATCGGCGGCACCTCCGTCAAGGGCGTCCTCCTCGACCCCGCCCGCCCCGACCGCGACCTGCGCGCCGCCCGCAGCGAGCCCTACGCCCGCCCCGATCGCGAGCGCCTCGCCGCGGCCCTGCTGGACGTCGCCCGCGCACTCCTCCACCCCGGCGAGCCCATCTCCGCCGTCGGCGTCTGCGCTCCCGGCCTGCGCGATGAGTCCGGCGTGATCATCCGCGCCGTCAACGTCCCCGGCCTCGAGGGCGCCTCCATCCTCGACCTCATCGACGAGGCCGTCTGTCGCCCCCTGAACATCTCCCTCGCGGCCCAGCGCGGCGGGGGCGCCGTCTTCGAGTTCGCCGACGCCCACGCCGCCGCCCTCGACTTCCACCGCCGCCACCCCGCGCCCAACCCCCCGGGCCGCCTCCTCGCCCTCAGCCTCGGCACCGGCGTCGGTGCGTGCGTGCTCGATGAGTCTCCCATCGGCCCCATCCCCCTGATCGTCTCCGGCCCGGGCCCCGGCCATCTCGGTCACATCGACGTCACCATCGAGGCCGACCCCGCCCACGCGCCCCACGGCCCCGACGGCGCACGCGCCACGCTCGAGTCCTACATCGGCCTCCCCGCCCTCCGGTCCCGCTTCGGCGACGCCCTTCCCTCCGCCGTCGCCTCCGGCCTGCTCCGCCCCGACAGACCCCCGCTGGCCGCGCTGGTCCGGGCCATCCGCATCGCCCACGCCATCTACCGCCCGCGCCGGATCGCCCTCCTCGGCGGCGTCGGCCTCGCCCTCCGGCCCATCGCCCCCGACATCCGCGCCGCCGCCGCCGACGCCCTCACCTCCCTCGCCCACGAGGATTGGACGCTGGAAATCGGCGACGACGACCTCCACGCCGCCCGCGGCGCGGCGTGGATTGCCGCCCGCGCCGCCCCGGCCCCAACCGAGGCATGAGGGTTTGTTCAGGAGTTGGATTGGCGGCGGTCGCACCTTGGCAGTATCTTGGCGGCCCCGGGGCTCATCACTGGCGGACACACCGCCAGTGCCACCCCGGCACTCGATTCGGAGGTTCCGGCATGATCGATTGGCTCAAACAACTCCGCCAGCACCTCCTCACGGGCGTGTCGTACGCGATCCCGTTCATCGCCTGCGGCGGCATCCTCATCGCCCTCTCCCTCGCCTTCGCCCCCATGACGGCCAAAGGCCCGAACATGGACGGCATCGAGCCGCTCTGGCTCCAGCAGATGCTCAAGCTCACGCTGAACATCGGCGAGACCTCGTTCACGCTCATGCTCCCCGTGCTCGCCGGGTACATCTCCTACTCGATCGCGGGCAAGCCGGGGCTGGTGGCGGGCATGATCGGGGGCTGGCTTGCGGGACACCTGGGCACTGTCGAGATGGTCCTCCACGGCGAGAAGGTGGACAAGGACGTGAACGCGGGCTTCCTCGGTGCGCTGGCCGCGGGCCTGATCGCCGGATACCTCGTTCAGGCGATCAAGCAGTTGCCCATGCACAAGCTCGTCAAGCCGATCATGCCGATCCTCATCATCCCCGTCGTCTCGTCGGTGGTGGTGGGGGCGTTGATGCTGCTGGTCGTCGGGCCGCCCATCGCGCACGTGATGAACGACCTCAACGGGTGGCTCATGAACATGCAGGCCGGCAACAAGATCGTGCTGGCGATGGTCCTGGGCGCGATGATCGCCTTCGACATGGGCGGGCCCGTGAACAAGGTCGCCTTCTTCTTCGCCTCCGGGCTTATCGCCGAGCAGAACTACTCGATCATGGGCCCCGTCGCCGCCGCCATCTGCACGCCCCCCCTCGGCCTCGGCCTGGCCACCATCGTCGGTCGCAGGCTCTGGACCGTCGAGCAGCGAGAATCCGGATACGCCGCCCTCGGCATGGGCGCCATCGGCATCACCGAGGGCGCCATCCCCTTCGCCGCCGGCGATCCGCTCCGGGTCATCCCCAGCATCATGCTCGGCGCCATGACCGCCAGCACCATCGCCATGCTCGCCGGGTGCGGCGGCAAGGCCCCGCACGGCGGTCTCATCGTTCTGCCCGTGGTCGTCAACCCCGTCATGTATGTTGTCGCCATCGTGGCGGGCACGGTGGTGACGGCCCTGTGCATCAATACACTCAAGACGGTCTGGAAGGTCAGCGGCGATGCCGCCGCGGCCTGAACCCCGAGGTGCCCCATGAAGATCGTCGCCGTCACCGCCTGTCCCACCGGCATCGCCCACACCTACATGGCCGCCGAGCAACTCGAGAAAACCGCCAGGGCCGCCGGCCACACCATCAAGCTCGAAACCCAGGGCGCCATGGGCATCGAGAACGAACTCACCAGGTCCGACATCGCCGCCGCCGACGTGGCCATCTTCGCCGTCGATATCGAGGTCGAGAAGAAGGAACGCTTCGACGGCAAGAGGATCGTCAAGGTCGGCGTCGCCGAGGCCATCAAGAACCCCAAGGGCGTCCTCGAAAAGGCCGGAGCCTAAGGAAAGCCGCCCCGGCATGACGACCTCGCTCCGATTTGTCTGCCAGCTCCCCACCGGCCTGCACGCGCGGCCCGCGAGCCTCCTCGCCGAGACCGCCCGGCGCTTCCACGCCGCCGTCGCCGTCACCAACGAGGCCACCGGCGAGAGCGTCGAGGGACGCAGCGTCCTCTCCCTCATCGCCCTCGACGTCCAGCGCGGCCACTCGGTCCTCGTCGAGGCCGCCGGCGACGACGCCGCCGAGTTCCTCGCCGCCGTCGAGGCCCTCGTCCACAGCCACTTCGGCGAATCGCTCACGCCCTCCGCCACGCCCGCCGCCTCCGGCGCGATCGTCGCCCGCGTCCCCGCCCCGCTCCGGCGACTCGGGGCCGCCGTCATTGCCGGGCGCTCCGTCTGCGAGGGCGTCGGCCACGGCGTCGCCGTCGTCGTCGGCGGCCTCGACATCCCCGAGTCCATCCGCCACGCCCGCACCGACGCCCCCGACGCGGAGTGGGCCCGCGCCTCCGCCGCGCTCGCCGCCGTGCGCGATGAGATCGACGAGGACCTCCACGCCACCCGCGATGTCCTCCGCTCCGAACTCCTCCGGGCCCACCTGGGCATCGTCGACGACCCCGCGCTGCACAATCTCCTCGAGCAAGCCATCCGCTCCGGCAAGGCCGCCCCCCGCGCCGTGGTCGAGGCCAGCGCCCACTTCATGTCCCGCCTCGGCTCATCCGCCAGCGCCTACATCCGCGAGCGCGCCGCCGACGTCGAGGACATCTGCCGCCGCATCCTCGGCGAGCTCGACCCGAGCCTCCTGGACGAGTGTCAGATCACCTTCACCGGGCCCTCCATCGTCGTCGCCGACTCCCTCGGCGTCAGCCAACTCATGGCCCTGGACGCCAAGCTCCTGCACGGCCTTGTCCTCGGCGACGCCGGCCCCACCTCCCACGTGGTCATCCTCGCCCGCTCCATGCGCATCCCGACGATCATCGGCGTCGAGGGCGCGACGCGATCCATCGCCGCCAGCACGCCCATCATCGTGGATGCCTTCGGCGGCTTCGCCGTCCCCGCCTCCGATCCCATCGCCGAGTACTACCGTCGCGAACAGGCCTTCCGCGACCGCCGCCTCGCCCGCATCCGGCCCCTCCTGCACAAACGCGGCACCACCCGCGACGGCGTCCCCCTCGAAGTCGCCGCCAACGCGGCCATGCCCGCCGAGATCCGCGCCGCCATCACCGCCGGCGCCGACTCCATCGGCCTCCTCCGCACCGAGCTCCTCTTCCTCGATCGCGCCCAGGCCCCGTCCGAGCAGGAGCAGTACGGGGTCTATCGCGCCGCCGTCGAGGCCGCCGTCGTCGCCGGCGACCAGCGCGAGGTCATCATCCGAACCCTCGACATCGGCGGCGACAAGCCCGCGCCCTACATCACCGTCCCCGAGGAGGACAACCCCTTCCTCGGTTGCCGCGGCCTGCGCCTCTACCACAAACACCCCGACCTCCTCCGCGACCAGCTCCGCGCCGTCTGCCGCGCCTCCGCCCACGGCCCCGTCAAGGTCATGGCCCCCATGGTCGCCACGCTCGCCGAGGCCCGCTGGTTCCGCGACCGCATCGCCGCCGTGCAGGCCGAACTCGGCGCCGAGGGCCTCGACCACGACCCCGGCCTCCCCGTGGGCATCATGGTCGAGGTTCCCAGCCTCGCGACCATCATCGACCAACTCGCGAAGATCGTCGATTTCATCAGCATCGGCACCAACGACCTTTGCCAGTACTGGACGGCCGCCGACCGCACGAACAAGGCCGTCGCATCGCTCAACAACGTCCGCGATCCCTCTTTCCTCCGCCTGCTCGAGCAGATCGTCTCCCAGGCCCGCGACCACGCCCTCTGGGCCGGCATGTGCGGCGAGATGGCCGGCGATCCGCTCAACCTTCCCCTGCTCGTCGGCCTCGGCCTGAGCGAGATCAGCGCGGCCGCGCCCTCCATAGGCCCCATCAAGTCCCGCCTCGCGGGATACGACTCCGGGGCCTGTCGCGACCTGCTCACCAAGGCCCTTGGCCGCGAATCGCCCCACGAGGTCACGGCGCTCCTCGAAGGCTTCGCCGCCACCCATCGCGCCGATTCCGGCCACGCCGACCCCATCCACCCCGACCTCGTGCTCATCGACTGCGACGCGACCACCCGCGAGCACGCGATCCTCGACCTCGTCGGCGCCCTCCACGCCGCCGGGCGCACCGACGATCCTCGCGCCCTCGAAGAGGCCGTCTGGGTCCGCGAGGACAAGGGCCCCACCGGCCTCGGCTTCGGCTTCGCGATCCCGCACGGCCAGACCGACGCCGTCTCCTGCCCTTCCATCGCCTTCGCCAAACTTCGCGCCCCGATCGAATGGGCTTCATCGGACGGCCAACCCGTCCGTGCCGTTATCATGCTCGCCGTCCCAGCCAGCGACGCCGACAGAACCCACCTCAGACTCCTCGCCAAGCTGGCCCGCCGCCTGATGCACGAGGGCTTTCGCGAGAGCCTCCTCTCCGCCCCGGATGTGGACACCATCCTCCACATCCTCCGAACCGAACTCGAACTCGGCGCCTGACCGGGCGCCACGCCAGGGTGGCCCGCCGCTCCGCGGCGGCCCCGGAGTACCCCGACACTCCGTGGCGGGCTTCACTCCGGGTACCCCGACACTCCGTGGCGGGCCGCCCTTCAACAAGGGCGACTCCCGGTCACCCTTCGACCATGTGTATTGGCGATCTTTCATGCACTGCGCGGAGGATCACGCCCGCCCATGATTACACTCTCCCACGCCCGCGAGCGCCCAATCCACCCCTCGCCCGTGGAGTCCACATCATGAACCACCGCCCCAACGTTTGTCTCGTTCCCGTGCTCCTCTGCCTCGCCGGTTCGACCGCCAGTCTCACGCTCGCAGACGATCAGTCCAAACCCGCGGCCCCGCCCGAGAAGGCCACGACGCCGCCCGCTCCTCCCGCCCCCCCGGACATCGACATCACCCGCCAGCCCACGCTCTACGTCGTCGGCTACGCCCACCTCGACACCGAGTGGCGCTGGGCCTACCCGCAGACCATCCGCGAGTTCATCCCGAACACCCTCCACGACAACTTCAAGCTCTTCGACAAGTACCCCTCCTACGTCTTCAACTTCTCCGGCTCCCGCCGCTACCAGATGATGGAGGAGTACTACCCCGCCGACTTCGAGCGCCTGAAGAAGTATGTCGCCCAGGGCCGCTGGTTCCCCTGCGGCTCCTCCGTTGATGAGAACGATGCCAACGTCCCCAGCGCCGAGTCCTATGTCCGCCACGTTCTGTACGGCAACAACTACTTCCGGCGCGAGTTCGGCCTCGCCAGCGAGGAGTTCATGCTCCCCGACTGTTTCGGCTTCCCCGCCGCCCTCCCCAGCGTCCTGGCCCATTGCGGCCTCAAGGGCTTCTCCACCCAGAAGCTCACCTGGGGCCTGGCCATCGGCAAGATCCCCTTCAAGGTCGGCATGTGGCAGGGCCCGGACGGCCGAAGCCTCATGGCCGCGCTCGACCCCGGCGCGTACGTCGGCGACGTCAAGGAAAACCTCGCCACCTCCGAGTCCTGGGCCCGCCGCATCGACGACAACGGCTCCAGGTCCGGCGTCTACGCCGACTACCACTACTACGGAACCGGCGACCAGGGCGGCGCCCCCCGCGAATCCTCCGTCGAGATGGTCGAGAAGTCGGTGAACACCAGGAACGCCCACACCGTCGTCGTCTCCGGCCCCGCCGACTGGATGTTCCGGACCATCACCCCCGAGATGCGCGAGCACCTCCCCGCGTACACCGGCGAGCTCGAGCTCACCGAGCACTCCGCCGGCTCCATCACCTCCCAGGCCTACATGAAGCGGTGCAACCGCAAGAACGAGCTCCTCGCCGATTCCGCCGAGCGGGCCGCGGCCCTCGACTGGTGGCTCGGCTCCTCCGCCTACCCCGGCCGGCGCATCGAGGAGGCATGGCTCCTGGTCCTCGGCTCGCAGATGCACGACATCCTCCCCGGCACCAGCCTCCCCCCCGCCTACGAGTACGCCTGGAACGACGAGGTCCTCGCCGCCAACCTCTTCGCCGACATCCTCACCTCCTCCGTCGGCGGCGTCTCGAGCGCCATGGACACCCGCGCCAAGGGCACCCCCGTCCTCCTCTACAACCCCCTCGCCTGCGCCCGCGAGGACGCCGTCGAACTCACGATCCCCTGGACCGTCCAGGACGCCCAGGCCGGCGCGATCGCCATCGCCCCCGACGGCTCGCGCTCGCCCGTGCAGGTCCTCGAGAAACTCGACTCCACCGCCCGCGTCGTCTTCTCCGCGAACATGCCCCCCGCCGGCTTCGCGCTCTACGACATCCAGTACGCCCCCAGGTCCGCCGACCCGGCGGGCACGATCACCGTGACGACGAACTCCCTCGAGAACGAGCGCTACCTCGTGAAGATCGACGCCCAGGGCGACGTGGCCTCCGTCTTCGACAAGTCCCTCAAGAAAGAGCTCCTCACCGCCCCCGCCCGCCTCGGCCTCCACTTCGAGCGCCCCGCCAACTGGCCCGCCTGGAACCAGGACTGGGCCGACCGTCGCAAGCCCGCCCGCTCGTACGTTGGCGGCCCGGCGAAGATCACCGTCGCCGAGTCCGGCCCCGTCCGCGGCGCCGTCCGCGTCGAGCGCGAGCAGGACGGCTCCGTCTTCGTCCAGCACATCCGCCTCGCCTCCGGCCCCGCCGGCGACTCCGTCGTCTTCCACACCGACATCGACTGGAACACCCGCGAGCGAAGCCTGCGCGCCGCCTTCCCCCTCACCGCCTCCAACCCCTCCGCCACCTACGACATCCAGACCGGCGTCATCGAGCGCGGCAACGGCCACGCCAAGCAGTTCGAGTACGCCGCCCACCAGTGGTTCGACCTCACCGACGCCTCCGGCGCCTTCGGCGTGAGCGTCCTCAACGATTCCAAGTACGGCTCCGACAAGCCCGACGACCGCACGCTCCGCCAGACCCTCCTCTACACCCCCGGCGTGCGCGCCAACTACCGCGACCAGGGCACCCAGGACCTCGGCAAGCACGAGATGGTCTACGCCCTCTCCTCCCACGCCGGCGACTGGCGCACCGGAGCATGGAACTCCAGCCCCTGGAAGGCCGCCCGCCTCAACCAGCCCATCGTCGCGTTCATCGTCCCCAAGCACGAGGGGCCGCTGGGCAAGTCCCTCTCCCTGCTCACCTGCGACAACCCCAGCGTCATGGTCACCGCCGTCAAGAAGGCCGAGGGCTCCGACGACCTGATCGTCCGCCTCCGCGAACTCTCCGGCAAGGACGCCCCCGGCGTGCGCATCACCCTCGCCGGCGCGGCCGCCTCCGCCGTCGAGGTGGACGGCCAGGAGCGACCCATCGCCCCCGCCAAGGTCGAGAGCGGCGCGCTCCTCGCCGATGTCCACGGCTACGGCCTGCGCGCCTTCGCCGTGAAGGTCGCACCCCCGGCCCACGCCGCCAAGCCCGTGCAGAGCGCCCCCATCGCCCTCGCCTTCGACACCGATGTCGTTTCCACCAACGCCAAGCGCACCGACGGTGCGATGGAAGCCGGGCGCGCCTACCCCGCGGAGCAGTTCGGCACGGCCCTCACCATCGACGGCGTGAGGTTCACGCTCGGCCCCACGGCCGACGGCGAGAAGAACGCCCTCGCCTGCACCGGCCAGGAGATCCCCCTCCCGGCCGGCGTTGAGCGCATCGAGTTCCTCGCCGCCGCCAGCGATGCCGACACGGTCGCAACATTTTCCGTCGGAACGAACACCGCCGAGTTCACGATCCCCGTCTGGCGCGGCTTCATCGGCCAGTGGGACAACCGCCGCTGGGCCGGCACCCCCGTCGAGACCGACGACCGCTCCTACCACACCATGGTCGGCCTCGACCCCGGCTACATCAAGCAGGCCCCCGTCGCCTGGTACGCCTCCCACCACCACACTGCCACGCAGGACGAGCACTACAAGTATTCCTACCTCTTCCGCTTCGCGATGGGCGTCCCCAAGGGCGGTGGGGGGGCGTCGTCGCTCAAACTCCCCGCCGCCCCCGGCGTCAAACTCTTCGCCCTCACCGGCGTGCGCGCCGCCCACGACCAGGCCCTCGCCGCGTCCACCCTCCGCGACACCCTCGCCGACCACCGGCAGGACGCCCTGCGCGTCACCTCCTCCGGGGCCCCCGCCGACTCCGTGCAGGTCACCATCGCCGCCGGGCTCTACTGGCGCGACGGCGCGGTGCGCTACACCACCGACGGCTCCGACCCAACGCCCTCCTCCCCGGCCTACGACAAGCCCTTCTGGCTCGCCAAGTCCGCCACGATCAAGGCCGCGGCCTTCGACTACGCGGGCCAGCCCGGCCCCATCGCCTCGCGCACCATCGAGGTCAGCGACACCACCGGCCCCACGCTCACCGGCGCATCAACCGTCTTCCAGGCCACCCAGGTCACCTGCCGCTTCAGCGAGCCGGTGGACGCCGCCTCCGGCTCCCGGGCCGCCAACTACACGCTCTCCTCGGGCGCCAAGATCATCGGCGCCCTCGTCGCCCCCAACGGCCTCTCCGCCGTCGTCACCATGGACCAGCCCCTCCCCGCCGGCGCCCCCGTCACCCTGCGCGTTTCCGGCATCACCGACCGCTCCCCCGCCGCCAACGCCATGGCCGCCGGGTCCGCCGACCTCTCCGTGCGCGGCCCGGTCTACCGCCTCGACGTCGCCGACGCCGCCCACCAGGGCTCCATCACCAAGGGCGTCAAGAACCTCCCCACCCGCGCCGACCAGCCCTGGACCATCAACATGTGGGTCAGGACCGACAAGCGCCCCGAGAGCCACACCGTCTTCGCCGGCTTCGGCCGCTGCGAGGACACCGCCAACGGCACCGGCCGCTACCTCTGCCGCTTCGGGAGCGGCATCCACTTCTGGAGCCGCAACGCCGACGTGGACACCCGCGTGCAGCTCGACCTCAACACCTGGCAGATGCTCACGGCCACCTCCGACGGCTCGACCATCCGCATCTACAAGGACGGCGTGAAGATCGCCGAGCAGCCCGCGACCCTCGCCGACGACGAGCCCACCATCGCCATCATGCCCGCCGACCCGTGGGAGAAACGCATCAGGTTCAACGGCGACCTCCGCGACTTCACCATCTGGGACGCCTGCCTCTCCGAGGAGTCCCTCAAGGCCATCGGCCAGTCGTTCAAGCCGTAGCGGCCGCTCGCCCGCTCATGGACCTGTTCGCGCCCAAGGGCCGAGGGCGTAGAGTGAAGCCATGACGCGCCGGCTGCTGATCCTGGTGCTCGCGGTGCTGGCCATGGCCCACGCCGCCGGCGCGCACCCGGTCTTCCCAGCCTCCGCCGTCGCCGTCGTCCGCCCGGACAACACCCTCGAGGTCACCGTCCGCTGCGACGCCCTCGCCCTCGCCCTCAACGACCTCCCCGCACGCATCAACGACGCCGAGATGCACGAGCTCGTCACCGGGACCGACGCCAACCTCGAGCACGCCCTCGCCGCCGGGCGATCCCGGTTCCAGACCCTGCTCCACATCGTCGCCGACGACCAGCCCCTCCCAGTCCGCGTCCTGGCCGCCCCCACCGTCGAGAACGTCCGGGCCTGGATCGCGGCCCACCCGACACTCCCCGTGCCCGTGAAGCTCGATTTCGTCGCCGTCGCCGACCTCCCGCCCGAGGCCGGGACCGTCCGAATCAAGTTTCCCGGCATCCTCGGCGACCTCGTCCTCACCGTGCAGCCCCTCCACGCCGAGGCCCTCGCCACCCTCGTCCCCGTCGGCGAGCTCTCCGAGGCGTTCCCAATCCGCGGAGCCGCCCCGGCCCGCGCCCCGACCTCCCCCCACGCCGAGTCGCCCGTTCCGACGCCGCCGCACGCCGCCCCCGCCGTCTCCTCCCCCCGCTCCGCCGCCCTCTTCGTCTGGCTCGGCGTCACCCACATCCTGCCCAGCCCCACCTGGTTCGCCCAGGTCTGGGCCGCCGCCCGCGCCGGCTCGCTCCGGTCCCGCCCCGGCACCCTCATCCCGGACGGCATCGACCACATCCTCTTCGTCCTGGCCCTCTTCTTCCTCAGCCCGCGCCTCCGCCCGCTGCTCATCCAGGTCACCACCTTCACCCTCGCCCACTCCATCACCCTCGCCCTCTCCGCACGCGGCGTCGTGCACATGCCCGCGTCCATCGTCGAGCCCGTCATCGCCGCCTCCATCTGCCTCGTCGCCGTCGAGAACCTCTGCACCCAGAAAGTCCACGCCTGGCGCCCCATCATCGTCTTTGCCTTCGGCCTCATCCACGGCCTCGGCTTCGCCTCCGCCTTCGCCGAGGCCATCGGCGGCGACTCGCGCGCCCGGACGCCCCTCGGCCCCGTCCTCCTCTTCAATCTCGGCGTCGAACTCGGCCAGCTCACCGTCGTCGGCCTCGCCATGCTCGCCGTCGCCCGCGTCCGCGCCCGCCCCTGGTACCGCGCCCGCGTGGCCATCCCCGCCTCGATCCTCATCGCCGCCGTCGGCCTCTGCTGGACCATCGAGCGCATCTTCATCCACCCCGGATAAGCACAAACCGCGCCTGGTACGGGGCGAACTCCAACACCCCGCGCCCCGCCGCGCCCTCCGCCGGAACCTCCCGCTCCAGCGCATCCACCTCGCGCACGGTCGCTGCCCCGCCGCCGAACCTCCATCCCGTTGCGTCCACCCTCGCCGCGCCCCCCTCCACCTCGCGCAGGTGCAGCACCACGCCCGTCCCATCCCGCGACGGCCGCGCCGCGACGAGCACGACCCCCGGCGCATCGATCGAGAGCATCGACCGCGACCCGAGCGCCCGCGCCGCCCCGCCCCCCGGCACGACCCGCGCCGGCATCGGCACCCGCCGCGATTGCCCGAACCGGGCCGCCGTGCCGCGCAGCGAATCCTCTCGCGAAGCCAGCGCGTAACTGAAACCAAACTCCCCCTCCTGCCCAGCGACGAAGTTCGTCGTCCAGTAGTTGTTCATCACCCACGAATACACGTGCGGCCTCTCGATCCTCACCCGCCGCTGAAACTTCCCAAGGTTGATCGCCCCGAACTGCGCCAGCGGGATCTCGTTGCTGCTCAGGACCACCTGCCGCCCCGGCCCGCCCGCCGCCCCCGGCCATTGCACGGCCGCGAACGACTGCACCGCCTGCCAGTCCGAGGCCGCCCCCGGCAAGATGTCCGTCGCCGGCGCGACGCTCGCCCCGATCGTCTCGTACACGATCTTCCCATCATCGCCCGCGAACGGGAACGCCACGTAGATCCCCTCCGGATCGAACACCCGCCGCTTCTGCAACCGGTAGTGCAGCTCGATCCGCTTCTCCGTGCGATACAGCCGCACCTCGCACCGCACGCCCCCCGGCGGCTGGCACCCCGGCAACTCCCCCTTGACCACCATCGAGTCCCAGATCGGCCCCGCCCTCACGCCCTCGATCGTCGGCGACGCCATCCCCGTGCGAGCAAACGCGTCGAGAAAGAACCCCTCGAGTTGCTCCCGATTCCCCAGCGACTCGTAGATCACCTGCCCCAGCCTCCACTGCGCCCCCTGGTCCACCAGCTCCGTCCCCGCCTCCTTGTCGATGATGCTCGCGATCCCCCCCGTCGGCGCGTCGGCGGTGATGTGGTACCACTCATTCTCCATCTGGCCCGCCGGGCGCGCCGGATGCTCCGGCGTCGCGCCCGTCCGCCCCGCGTCCGGCGCCTCGATCGCAAACTCCCGCCACCCCATCGCCGGAATATCCCGCGCCCAGATCGCCCACACGCTCCCGTCCATCCGCGTCGAGACCTCCTGCACCGCCAGCGGCACGCCCCGCTCATCCACGATCTTCCACCGCCCATCCGACGGCAACAGCTCGTGGTCCACGTTGATCTCGACAAGCCCCGAGCGCGCAAACCCCAGCGTGTTGCACACCACCAGGCGCGCCGTCTCCGCCGGCGGCGTCAGCGCCCGCATCCGCCCCATCGCGCTCTCCCCCAGGCTCGCCTCGCGCTTGGCCGCCGTCCACGCGTACGCCTGCTTGGCCGCCCATTGCACCTGCGATTCCTCCGCGAACGGCCGCCGGACGCTCTCCGCCGCGCCGAGCGTGTGCTCGCCCCAGAAGATCAGGTCCGTCCGCACCGCCGCGATGTCCGCCATCGGCTCCGGGGCCGTCGCCACCCCCGCCAGCGCCTGCATCGCCAGCAGCCCCTCGTCGGCGATCAGCCGCCCCTGCGTCGCCCGCGCCGCCGCCGACTCCCGCGCCGCCGAGCCGAACCCGTCCGTCCACCAGTCGGTCCACGCCAGCGGGAGCGTCGGGATGTCCTTGGCGTGGTTCGCCTCCACCCACTCGGGAAACTCCCGCGCCACCGCGCACCGCAGCCGCGGCCACGCGTATTTCTTGTTCCACTCCCGCACCAGCCCGCTCGACGCGATCGACGGCGGCGAGTTGTCCGTGTGATACCCCGAGTGCTGCACCGCCACGCGATCGAAGGGATACCGGCTCGATTCTAGCCGCGCCAGATACCGCAGCAGCTCATCCTCCACCCGCTCCACCCGCCCCGTGTGCACCTCCCAGAAGTTCCCCGTGTGGTAGTGATCCGCCCGGAACGCCAAGACCCGTTTCCCCGCCGGCGAGGCCCACCAGAAGCACGTGGGCATCCCGAACGGGATCAACGCCCGGTGCCCGTGCTGCCCCATCACCACGTACTTCACGCCGATCCCCGGCAGCATGTCCGCCAGGCACCACGCGATCCCGTTCACATCGTCCTGCATCGCCGTCGTCACCCGCAGCCCATGCTCGCGCAGCGTCGCGATCGGGCCCAGAAACGCCGGGAACGACGCCTCGTCGAGCAGCTCCGACATGTTCAGGAACATCCCCGTGCACTCGATCCGCCCCTCCGCCACACGCTTCCGCAGCCGCTCGATCTGCTCCGGCGTCCGCGACCGCAGATACTCGCCCACCGCCCAGCTCCCCTCGCACGTCCACCGGAACTTCGCGTCCTCCGGCTCCCCGTCCGTCCGGTCGCACGCGTCCAGCGCCGTGTCAATAAACCGCACGTGCTCGGCCAGGATGTCCGTCTGCGGGCGCGAGTACCCGATGTCCGTGTGCGCGTGCTGAACAAGGTCCACCGTCCAGTGCCGCACCGGCTCGAGCCTGGCCTTGAGCGTGAACCGATCGCCCTTCTCGCCCGCCGCCCGGATCCGAATCGCGATCTCCCTCGCCTCCGCCGTCTCCGGGTGCCGCAACTCAAACCGGTTCACCCCGAACTCCAGCCGACGCATCTCCTCCGCGCCGAACGACGGTGCAACGGCAACATCCCGCGCCCCGCCAAGATGCACCACCGTCACCTGCACCGGCCGGTAGTCCCCCTTGCCATCGATCCCCCGCACCACCGCCGGCGGCGCCAGCACGCTCGCCCGCTCGCTCACCGCGCTCTGGAACGTGATGTACCACGCCCGGCTCCCCGCCCTCTCCCCCTCCACACCCAGCCGCACCGGCTTCCCCGCCGCCAGCTCGGTGCGCGGCACGCGCAGCATCGCGTACCCCATCAGGTCCCCGAACCGGTCCACCATCGTCGCCCGAAACCGCAGCGACGACCCGTGCGCCCCCTCGATCGTCCAGTCCCGCGGCTCCGCCGAGGCCCGATTGGCAAACTCCACCCACGTCTCCCCGTTCACCCGCAGCTCAAACCGGTGTTGCTCCGGGTTCACCTGCAACCCGAACATCCACCCCAGCGACACAAACCCATCATCGCCCCCTTCCGGCACCGCCGCCGACTCCCACTCGACCCCCCGCCCATCCAGCGAGCGCACCAGCAGCCCCTTGCTCACCTCCACATCCGGCGAGTGATACTCCAGCACCTCCCCCGACCCCCGCCCC
>CALMPG010000131.1 GCA_937871915.1 uncultured Phycisphaerales bacterium | reverse complement strand
GGCAAGGTGCGGCCTCCGCCCTGGCACAGCCTGGGGGCCCTACCCGGGCCCCCCCACTGGAGCGGGGGAGGAAGGGGAGAAACTTGACCGGGGTTGGGGGTTTGCTACGCTTTGCTCCCTGTTTTGGACGGGGTCCGGCCGCGAGGCTT
This sequence comes from uncultured Phycisphaerales bacterium, assembly GCA_937871915.1. Taxonomy (GTDB): domain Bacteria; phylum Planctomycetota; class Phycisphaerae; order Phycisphaerales; family UBA1924; genus UBA4658. The sequence goes on along the minus strand of CALMPG010000131.1, from coordinate 2,521 downwards.
GGAGACAATCGCAATCCTGCCGGCGTGATCCTTGGAGGAACGCCGGCCCGCCCCGCCCGGTAGGCGGCGAGTTTTCCAGCGTACGCCGATGGCGTATGCCGCACTTCATTCGTCGCCGCGTTGGAGCGGGATGAAGGAAGGGCGAGTGTTGGGTACCTCTGGCTGACGCCAGAGGCTCTTTTGGAGTCAGCCATGCGTCGCCAGACCACGCTTTCCAACCCGCAGAACGTCCCGGCCAAGAACTGGCTGCTGGTGGATGCGACGGATGTTTCGCTCGGCCGGCTGTCGGTGGATGTGGCCACCATCCTGATGGGCAAGCACAGGCCGGAGTACACGCCGCACGTGGACTGCGGGGACTTTGTCGTCGTCATCAACGCGTCGAAGATCGGGCTGACCGGCCGGAAGGCGCAGCAGAAGACGAAGATGACGTACTCGCGGCATCCGGGCGGGGAGAAGCACGAGACGTACGAGTCTCTGCTCAAGCGCAAGCCGCAGCAGATCATCGAGGATGCGGTCCGTCGCATGCTCCCGAAGAACCGGCTGAGCCGGCACATGCTCACGAAGCTGAAGGTGTATCCGGGGGCGGAGCATCCGCACGGGGCGCAGGCTCCGGTGGCGACGGTTGTGGGGTAAGAAAGCAGAAAGCACACAGTTCAAAGTTCACAGTTCACATCCGAGCCTTGCGATCGCGAACTCCTGAGAAGCACGTCCTATGAGCAGCATCAATCTTCCGTCCGCGAACATCCCTGGACTCTCGACGGCGAATCCCTCGGCCGAGGCGCGGCCCGCGCAGATGGCGCGCAAGCTGCGGACGGCGAAGAAGTCGAAGAACGGGTGGTGGTGGGGGACGGGCCGGCGCAAGCGGGCCGTGGCCCGGGTTCGCCTCAAGCCCAACGCGGGCGGCGCGGGCGTGATCAAGGTGCAGATCACCGCGGACAAGTTCAAGACCGTGGATCAGTACTTCGCCGAGGCGCGCGACCGCAACGACTGCGCGGCCCCGCTGGTGGCGTGCAACATCGCCGGGAAGTTCGACGTGGTGGTTCGCTGCAACGGCGGCGGGTTCATGGGGCAGGCCCAGGCGGTTCGCCTGGGCATCTCCCGTGCCCTGCGGGACTATGACCCGACGCTGGAGGACGCGCTCCGCGACGCCGGGTTCCTGACGCGCGACGCCCGCGAGGTCGAGCGGAAGAAGCCGGGCCAGGCGGGTGCGCGTCGTCGGTTCCAGTTCTCCAAGCGTTGAGTTTGGACTATTCAGGCACCCGCCACGGAGTGGCGGGGTACCCAGATACACAACGACCCGGCAGGCGCCGGGTCGTTTTTTTTGTCGGGGTGGGTGCGATCGTGGTGCCGAGGGCGGTGGTGTTGGCGCGGACGACCCTTGCCGATTCGCACTGGCGGACGAGCCGCCAGTGCCACCCGAGCGCTCGATCACGGCTGGCCGGTGTTGAGTTCTTTGCCGCCGAAGTCGATTCCGCGGAGGCCGCCGCGGGTGTAGCGGTAGAAGCCGTAGACGAGGTCGTATCCGGCGGGGCCGACGGCGGGGGCTTCCCAGCGGTCGGGGACGTAGCGGTATTGGAAGGGTGCGCCGTTGGCGGGGTTGAGGGGGTCCCAGCCGCGGTTGACGGCGGTGTTGCTCTTGTAGGAGGCGGAGCCGTCGAAGGTGAGGACGTTCACCTTGGCGCCGGGGTAGGCGTAGTAGGTGTCGCGTTTTTCGTGGCGGGCGTGGCCCTCGTGGAGGAAGACCTTCTGGCCGGGGAAGGCGACGGAGTGGAGGGGTTGCTGGCGGAGTTTCCAGGGGGTGGAGGTGAAGATGAAATGGTTGGTGGGGGTGTTGCGCATGCGGCCGGAGACGTCGGGGCCGGAGCGGGCGGTGGAGGATTGGAGGCCGTCGAAGGCGCTGACGGTGACCTCGTAGGAGGAGGAGAAGGCCCAGCGGATGTCGCGGTCGCCGCCGGTGATGGGGGTGGCGGCCGGGGGGGGGTAGGGGGGCGCGCCGCCGGCGGCGTAGACGTCGATGTTGCGGGCCCAGGCGAGGCGGACGCGATCGGCGGGGCAGGTGTAGATGGGCTCGGGGAGACGGGAGGCGAGATAGTCGAAGAGGACGAAGTGGCCGTAGAGGATCTGGGGGATGAGGGTGAGTTCCTTGTTCATCGGCCGGTTGGTGAGGCGGCGGAAGGTGTCGACGTATTGCGAGCGCTGGGCGTCGAGATCGGTGCCGACGGTGCGGAGGGCGGGATCGACGGCCTGCACGGCGTCGGCGACTTTCCAGGAGTAGTTCCAGATGAGGTCTTTGTGGTCGAGGCCGTAGGAGCCGGTGGAGACGCCGAGTTGCTGCATCTGGCCGGTGCAGAGGACGGTGCGGGCGGCGCGGCGGGCGGAGGCGAGGGCGGGGAGGAGGATCGCGATGAGCAGCGCGATGATGGCGATGACGACGAGGAGCTCGATGAGGGTGAATGCCCGGCGGGGGGTGGGGCGGGGACGGGGCATGGGTGTAGAGTATTCTGAATGGGTGTGGGTGCAA
>CALMPG010000130.1 GCA_937871915.1 uncultured Phycisphaerales bacterium | reverse complement strand
CTGGGGGAAGGCAGGGATGGGGGCGGCCTGCCATGCCGACACCGCTGGGGCCCCCCCCCCACCCCCCCCCCCGGGGGGGGGGGGGGGGGAACCCCCCCCCCCCCCCCCCCCCCCCCCGGAGGGGGGGGGGGGGGGGGGGGGGGGGGCGAGGCGGGGGAGGAGCCCGATGGATTGAGAGAGGGCCTCGTTGGCGGGCTTGATGGAGGTGGAGGCCATCCAGACGAGCGGGAGGGCGTAGGCGAGGGCGACGAGGATGAGGAGGGCGTAGAGGACTGGGCGCGCGAGGCGGGTGCGCTTGCTGTGGCCCGGAGATGGCGGTCGTGGGTGAGTCATGATCCGCGGTAGTGGACAAAGCGGCGGGCGGCCCAGATGGCCAGGCCGGTGATGGCGATGGCGAGGAGGAACTGGATCCAGGCAAGGGCGCTGGCATAGCCCATGCGGCCGTACTCGAAGGCGTTTCGGAAGACGTAGACCGAGTAGACGAGCGTCGCGTTGCCGGGGCCGTCCTTGGGCGTCATGACGATGGGGACGGCGAAGACCTGCAGGCCCCAGATGACGGCCATGATCGCGTTGAAGAGGATCGCGGGGGAGATCATGGGGAGGGTGATGTGGCGGAAGCGGGTGAGCGGGCCCATGCCGTCGAGGTCGGCGGCTTCGTAGAGCGAGACCGGGACTTCGCGGAGCGCGGCGGTGCAGATGACCACGGCCGAGCCGACGACCCAGAGGCCCATGACGATGAGCGAGGGCATGGCGAGGGTGGCGTCGTCGAGCCAGTCGCGGGTGGGAAGGCCGATTGTTCGCAGGAGCGTGTTGAAGAGGCCGTACTGGCCGTTGTAGAGCCAGAGCCAGCCGATGGAGGCGGAGACGATGGGGATGAGGGTGGGGAGGAAGACGATGGCGCGGACGAGGCCGCTGCCGCGCAGACGCTGCTCGAGGAGCACGGCGATGAGGACGGAGACGATGGAGCCGAAGACGACGCAGCCGAGGGTGTAGACGGTGGTGTTCTTGATGGCCTTCCAGAAGAGGGCGTCGGAAGCGACCTCGCGGAAGTTGTCGAGGCCGATGTAGACGGGCTTCTCGATGAGGGAGTAGTCGGTGAGGGCGTAGTACGCGCTCAGGCCGACAGGGATCAGGAGGAACACGAGGGTCCCGATGATCCACGGGGAGATCCAGAGGAGCCCGTGTGCCCATTGGCGGCGGGCGGCGCTCATGGCACGCCTCCGCGACGCTGGTTTCGGCGGAGGGTGGCGGCGTCGATGAGTTGCTGGCCGCGGGTTTGGACACGGGTGAGGACGGTGGTGGGGTCGGCACCGACCCAAACCTCGTCGAAGGCCTTGTTGATGAGGTCGGCGTATTGCTTCCACGCGGTGGTGCGGGGGAGGACCTGCACGTTCGGGCTCTTGGCGACGGCGTCGAAGGCGCGGATGGCGCGGTTGGGGTGGTTGTCGAGGAATCCGGGAGAGGAGCGAAGAAAGGGAGACGGCTTGCAGTGGGCAAGCGCGAGTTCTTCCTGCACATCGATGCGCTGCATGAAGAGCAGGAACTCGAAGGCCTCTTCCGGGTGCGGGCAGCCGCGCGGGATCATGAGGATGTCGGCCTCGAGGAGGCCGGTTGGGGGGGTGGGGTGGGCGGGGTCGTAGAGGGCATCGGCGACGGGCACGGGCGCGGCGGCGTAGTCGAGATCGGGGCGGACAGCGCGGATGAAGTTGGCGAGCCAGGGACCTTGGACGATCATGCCCATGTGGCCGGAGATGAAGGGGTCTTGGGCCGAGTGGATGTTGCGGCCGTAGCCGGAGGCGAAGGCGGTGGCGGCTCGCACGCCGACGCGGGCCGCGGTTTCGCGGAGCCAGTCGAAGGCCGCGATGCACCCGGGGGAGGCGATCGTGGCGCGGTTCGTCGATTCGTCGTAGAGCGAGCCGCCGAACATGCAGGGCCAGAAGTAGTTCCACCAACCGGGGACGTTCTGCAGGAAACCCGCTCGCTCGAGGAGGCCGCTGCCGTCGGGCGAGGGGCGGTCGAGGCGGGCCGCGAGGGTGTTGAGTTCGGAGATGGTGCGCGGCGGGGAGTCGGGATCGTGGTGGATCTCGCGGAACATGGCGCGGTTGTAGTACATCGCGAGTGTGTAGCAGGTGTTCACGCCGGCCCACTGGCGGCCCTCGTGGAAGAGGAGGTCGCGGATGCCGGGGAGGTAGAGGGAGGGGTCGAGAGAGCCAGTCGAAGACCCGCCACGGAGTGTCGGGGTACCCGGAGCAGAAGACCCGCCACGGAGTGTCGGGGTACCCGAAGTCGAAGACCCGGCGCGGAGTGTCGGGGTACGCGAGGCGAACTCGTCGAGGGGCATGACGGCGCGGGCCTCGGCGTAGCCGGGGACGCTGTAGGAGAAGAGGCCGACGATGTCGGGCGGGTCGCCGCCGCCAATGGCGACCATGGCCTTCGAGGTGATGTCGCTGACGGGGACGACGTGGACCCAGATGCGATCCTGAGAGCGATTGAAACGATCGACGACTCTGCGGAGAGCGAGGCCCTCGATGCCCGTCCATTTTTCCCAGTACTGGAGTTCGACGCGGCCCTTGGGGACGTTGGCTCGGTCGCGGGGGGTGTAGGGCCAGAGAAGGGCGGCCGCGCCGGCGGCGAGGGTTGTGCCGACGATGGCCCGGCGGGTGAGCGTGAGGGCGTTGGTGCCGCCGGGAGGCATTCGGGCATGGTAGCAAACAGAGGCTCGGGCGCGAGCCCGGGCATGGGCTCGTTGCGAGCCGGAGGGCTTGGGGTGTCCGTGCATGGGCTTGCGCCCATGCCTCTGTTAGAGCAGGCGGGCGAGGAGGCGCTGCTTGACCGCGGGCCATTCGTCGGCGAGGATGCTGAAGAACACTGTGTCGCGGACCATGTGGGGCGAGTCGGGCTCGGGGCCGCTGGGGACGATGCGGGTGTGCCTGAGCACGCCCTCACGCACGGCACCGAGTTTGGCGATGGCCCGCTGGCTGTGGAGATTTGTGCCGCCGGTGCAGAGTTGCACGCGGATCGCCGTCGGGGTGAGGCGCTCGAAAGCGTGCTGGAGCATGAGGAGTTTGATCTCGGGGTTGACCCGAGTGCCGTGATGGGCGCGGCCGATCCAAGTTCGGCCGATCTCGACGCCGCGGTGGGGGGCGCGGATGTCCATGTAGGTGGTGCGGCCGATGGCCTTGTTGGTGGCCTTGAGGATAATGGCGAAGGCGACGACGTCGGGGAGCAGCGCGACTTTGGCGATCTCGCGCTCGAAGCCGGTGATGCTCCATTCTTGGGGCATCTGAGGGGTGAAGCGGAAGAGTTCGGGGTCGGCTGCGTTGAAGAGGTCGGGGGCGTGGGCGGTGGTCAGGGGTTCGAGGCGGACGATGCGGCCTTCCAGGACGACGGGGGTAATCCACTCGCTCATGCCCGCATGGTACCGCCGATCGACATAAACTCGACCATGCCTGTTGCACCCACTGCCCACGGCGTCTCCTCCCCCTCCCGTCCGGCTGTCCGAGCCCCGCGTGGCGCGTCGGCGCTGGTCAAGACCTGCTCGACGTGGCAGGCCGAGGCGGCCATGCGGATGCTGATGAACAACCTTGATCCGGAGGTGGCGGAGAATCCGGCGGAGTTGGTGGTGTATGGGGGAAAGGGGAAGGCGGCGCGGGACTGGGCGTGCTTTGATGCGATTGTGGCGACGCTCAAGCGGCTCAAGCCGGATGAGACGCTGCTAGTGCAGTCGGGCAAGCCGGTGGGGGTGGTGCGGACGACGGAGGACTCGCCGCGGGTGCTGATCGCGAACTCGAACCTGGTGCCGCACTGGGCGACGCAGGCGCACTTCGATGATCTGGCCGCGAAGGGCCTGATGATGTATGGGCAGATGACGGCGGGGAGCTGGATCTATATCGGGACGCAGGGGATTTTGCAGGGGACGTATGAGACGTTTGCGGAGTGTGGAAGGAAGTGGGAGGGCGGAAGGGGGAAGGGGGAGGGACAAGGCAAAGGCGCAAGTGGGCCTCTGACGGGGGCCTTGTGCGTGACGGCCGGGTGCGGGGGGATGGGCGGGGCGCAGCCGCTGGCGGTGACGCTGGCGGGGGGGGGATGGGTGGTTGGGGATACGGGTCTGACGCGGCTGGAGGGGCGGGGGGGGGGGGGGGGGGGCGGGGGGGGAGGGGGGGGGGGGGGGGGGGGGCGGGGGG
>CALMPG010000129.1 GCA_937871915.1 uncultured Phycisphaerales bacterium | reverse complement strand
CGCCGGCACCGCGACCACCCCGGTGTCGGCCGTGACCACCAGCCAATCCGCTTGCCCCGCATAGGGAACACCGATCTTCGTGCCGTTGAGTTTGCCGCCCGTGAGCGTCACAGCCGGTTTGTCGGGCAGCGCAGCCCCCGGTTCGTTGAGGGCCACCGTGACGATCGAGCCCTTGGCGACGCCGGCCAGATACCGGTCCTGCTGCTGCTCAGAGGTGACGTCGAGAAGCACTGCCGTTGCGCCGAGCACGGCCAACGCGGGCCCCGTGGTGGCGTGCCTGCCGATCTCGGTCAGCGCCGTCGCCAGCTCAGCCAAAGCGAGGCCGTCGCCACCTGGTACAAGAGCGGCTGAAACAAGTGATGGTTCCGCCGATCCACCACCGTCACATCAACATCCACCCCCTTCAGCCCCTTGGCGCACTCCAGCCCCGCAAACCCCGCCCCCACGATCACCACCCGCAGCCGCCCGGTTGTTCCCGTGTGCTCCACCACAAAGTCTAACCAAGGCCCCAGGCTCGGATCCCATGCCCCGGAGGGGCATCGGCCCCTTGCCGTGGGCGTCAGCCCACCATACTCGCGCCGCCAAGCCCCGCAAGGGGCGACAGTGCGCCCGCGTCTCGATCCCCATCCTCCCCCCGCCCCTTTGTTATCATCCGCCCGCCATGCGCCTCTCCCTCTCCGAAATCCGCGCCAGCGCCATGCGCTTCGCCGCCGAATGGACCGACGCGGCCAGCGAACGCGCCGACGCCCAGACCTTCTGGACCGACCTCTTCGCCGTCTTCGGAATCAAGCGCCGCTCCGTCGCCTCCTTCGAGGAAAAAGTCCGCAACCTCGGCGGCAAGTACGACCGCATCGACGTCTTCTACTCCGGCATCATGCTCGGCGAGCACAAGTCGCGAGGCGAGGACCTCTCCAAGGCCGCCTCCCAGGCCTTCGACTACGTCCAGTCCCTCACCCGCGAGGGCCGCCACAACGAGGTCCCCAAGTTCATCGTCGTCTCCGACTTCGCCAGGATCGTCGTCTACGACCTCGACGCCAAGGACCCGTCCCACCCCGCCGCGTCCTTCAAGACCGCCAAGCTCCACGAGAACATCAAGCACCTCGGCTTCCTCTCCGGCTACACCACCAGGCCCGTGGACCCCGAGGACCCGATCAACATCGAGGCCGTGGAGATCCTCGGCGACCTCCACGATGCCCTCGAAAAAGGCGGCTACTCCGGACACAAACTCGAACGCTTCCTCGTCCGCGTCCTCTTCTGCCTCTTCGCCGAGGACACCGGCATCCTCGACCCCGACGCCTTCAAGGCCATGGTCGAGTCCACCCACGCCGACGGTCGCGACCTCGGGGCCATGCTCGCCCGCCTCTTCGACGTCCTCAACACCGACAAGCCCGAGCGCCCAAGGTCCCTCCCCGATGAACTCAAGGACCTGCCCTACGTCAACGGCGACCTCTTCGCCGAGGACCTCGGCTTCGCCGACTTCACCAGGGCGATGCGGGACGCCCTCCTCGCCTGCTGCAACCTCAACTGGGCCGCCATCTCCCCCGCCGTCTTCGGCTCCCTCTTCCAGTCCATCATGGCCGGTGAGGAGGGACGCAAAAAGCGCCGCCAGATCGGGGCCCACTACACCTCCGAGCGCGACATCATGAAGCTCGCCCGCTCCCTCTTCCTCGACGACCTCAAGGCCGAACTCGCTTCCTGCGGCAAGGACAAGAAGAAACTCGCGGCGTTTCAGGACAAACTCGCCTCCCTCCGCTTCCTCGACCCCGCCTGCGGCTGCGGCAACTTCCTCGTCGTCACCTACCGCGAGCTCCGCTTGCTGGAGATCGAGGCCCTCCAACTCCTCCACCCCCCAGGCCAGCGTCAGGAGCGACTGAATCTCGATGCCTGGCTCAAGGTGGACGTCGACCAGATGCACGGCATCGAAATCGAGGAGTGGCCCGCCCGCATCGCCGAGGTCGCCATGTGGCTCATCGACCACCAGATGAACCAGAAAGTCGGTGAGGCCTTCGGCCAGCCCGTCCTCCGCCTCCCCCTCAAGAAGAGCGCGAAGATCCACGTCGGCAACGCCCTGCAAACCGACTGGAACACGGTTCTTCCCGCCAAGCGCTGCTCGTTTCTGCTGGGGAATCCGCCGTTCATCGGCCACCACCTGCAGACCCCGGCCCAGAAGCAGGACCAGAACCGAATCTGGGAAGGCGTGGACGCCTCCGGAGTCCTGGACTTCGTAACGTGCTGGTACGCCGTGGCCGCGCAGTACATTCGCGGGACTTCCGTGCGAGTGGCCTTTGTCTCGACCAACTCCATCTCGCAGGGCGAGCAGCCGGGCATCTTCTGGCCGACGTTGCTCGCCAAGGGCGTGATCATCCAGCTCGCACACCGCACGTTCAAGTGGGAGAGCGAGGCACGTGGCAAAGCCCACGTCCACGTCGTCATCATCGGGTTTGGAGTGCACGACATCGCTCCCAAGACGCTCTGGGAGTACGAGAAGGACGACGGCGACCACGGCAAGATGACGATGGTCCGCCAGATCAGCCCGTACCTCTTCGAGGGTCCCCCCGCGCTGCTGTCCAATCGCTCCGATCCAATCTGCGCTGTGCCGGGGATGCGATACGGCAACAAGCCGACCGACGGCGGCCACTTCCTGATGACCCCGGAGGAACGCGCGGAGTTGCTCAAGGCGGAACCGGCCGCGATGAAATACGTCCGACGCTACATTGGCGCGGAAGAGTTCATGAATGGCATCGACCGGTACTGCCTGTGGCTCCCCGATATTCCCCCGTCGGAGTTGCGGGCCATGCCGCTCGTCGCTGCCCGCGTGCAAGCCGTTCGCGACTTTCGGCTCGCGAGCAAGGCGGCCACGACACGCGAGTATGCGAACTATCCGACGCGCTTCAGGCAGATTGCCCAAGCCCCTGCGCGATGCCCACGCCGCTCTCGACCGCGCGGTGGACAAGTGCTACCGCCCCGCCCCCTTCACCAGCGAACGCGCCCGCGTCGAATACCTCTTCGACCTCTACCAGCGCCTCACCGCCCCCCTCACCGCCCCCACCAAGCCCCGCAAGCGCACGCCCGCCTGAACACCCCATCTGCCCTCCCGCTCTCCTCTTCTCCTCTTCTCCTTCCCCCCCCCCCCCCCCCCCCCCCCCCCCCCCCCCCCCCTCCCCCCCCCCCCCCCCCCGGCCCCCCCCCGCCCCCCCCCCCCCCCCCCCCCCCCCCCGCCCCCCCCCCCCCCCCCC
>CALMPG010000128.1 GCA_937871915.1 uncultured Phycisphaerales bacterium | reverse complement strand
CCCCCCCCCCAGCCCCCCGCCACGCCCGATGAGTCCCAGAGGATCTGTCATGTTCGTCCTGACCCCATTCTAACCGCCCGACGCCTTCCCGTGCGCCTCCGCGCCCATCCGGGAGCCTCCGCTCACCCCAGCAGTCGCAACGCCTGTGCCATCATCGTCTTGGTCGTCTCCGCCGCGGCAATGTTCGCCTCGTACGCCCGCTGGGCCTCGTAGGCGTTCAACTGCTCGAACGCGGTGTTGATCGCCGGGTGCTTCACATACCCCCGCTCGTCCGCGTACGGGCTCCCCGGCTCGTACCTCACCTCGAAGCCCCCCTCGGCCTGAATCGACGACACATGCACACCCCCGGCCTTGCCGGCCAAGGTGCTGGCCGCGGGGTTCCCCGGAGCGAAGTACACCACCCGTCGCTGGAACGGGTTGTTCTTCCCGTTGGCATCGAGCACCGTGTCCTTGTTCACGATGTTCTCGGTGATCGCCTCCAGGCGCGTCCGCTGGGCAATCAACCCGCTCGTCGAGATCTCAAGTGCCCCGTACATGCCGTTTCCTCTTCACTTCGCCACTTTGCCACTCAGCCACTTCGCCACTTCTTCCCCGCCGCCTACACCCGCTCGCTGATCGCCACCTGCAACAGCCCATACCGCGTCCGCAACAACTCGATCGACGTCCGAAACACCGCCGCGTTCTCCGCCTGCTGGGACATCAACCCCTCCAGATCCCGGTTGTTCCGGTCGTGGAACAGGATGTTCCCGCTCGCCGTCCCCGGCGTCAGGGTCATGTTCCCCTGCGCATCCATCCGGATCTGGCTCGACCCCTGGAAGTTCAGCGCCCCCTCGGTCCCGGTCGTCTGCCGGCGGGCGTCGATCGCCTTCCCGAGGGCCACCTGAAAGTCCCGCGGCGAGACATCCAGCGGCCGGAAGTCCGGCGTGTCCAGGTTGGCGATGTTGTGCGCGATCACCCGCTGCCGGGCGCCCGAGTAGCGCACCATCAGTTCCAGCGAAGGAATCGCCCCGGAGTTGCCCAGTTCGCTGATCAGCACGTCAATTCTCCCGCAAGCATCGTTCCGCGCACAACCTGCGCCGTCACAGCCCGGCATCCACGAGTTGCTGCTGCTTCCACTTCTTCAGTTTCAGCCCCAGCGTCCGCACCCCGATCCCCAGTTCCTGGGCCGTCCGCTGCCGGTGCCCGTTGAACTTCGTCAGCGTCCGCACGATCGCCTCCCGCTCGATGTCCTCCAGCACCCGCCCGCCGATCGGGATCGCCTCTCCGATGACATGCACCGGAGCGCCGAGCGTCGGTTGTTCCGAACTGCCGGACCCCATCCGCCGCTCCAGTAGGCTGTTCATCGACGACCCGTTCACATGCACCTGCGCACCCGAAACCGGGCCCGGTATCGAGAACGACGGCGAGTGCCCCCCATCGGTGATCAGCCACGGCTCGATCATCGACTGCTCCACCTCGTCCCCGCGGCAGAGCACCACCGCCCGCTCCACGATGTTCTGCAGTTCCCGCACGTTCCCCGGCCACGAGTACGCCTGCAACAGCCACAGCGCCTCATCCGTGAACTGCCTGGGAGCCTTCCCCTCCCGGCGCGCCGTGATCCCCACAAAGTGCGCCACCAGCGCGGGCACGTCCTCCGGCCGATCCCGCAGCGCGGGCAAGTGAATGGGCAGCACGTTGAGCCTGAAGAACAGGTCCTGCCGGAAGTCGCCGCGCGACACCGCCCGCGGCAGGTCCCGGTTGCTCGTCGCCACCACCCGCACGTCGATCCCGATCGTCATGCTCGACCCGACGCGCTCGAACGCCCGCTCCTGCAGGATGCGCAGCAACTTCGCCTGCACGCGCGGCGAGATCTCGCTGATCTCATCCAGCAGCAGCGTCCCCCGATCCGCCAACTCGAACCGACCCTTCCGCAGTTTCTCCGCCCCCGTGAACGCCCCTCGCTCGTGCCCGAAGAGTTCGCTTTCCAGCAGACTCTCCGAAAGCGCCGCGCAGTTCATCCCCAGAAACGCCTCCGTCGCCCGCGGCGAAAGATCGTGGATCGCCCGGGCCGCCACCTCCTTGCCCGTCCCGCTCTCTCCGCAGATCAACACCGTGCCATGGCTCTCGGCCACGGCCACGATCTGCTGCTTCACCCGACGCATCGCCGCCGAGTCGCCCACGATCCGGTCCAGGCCGTGCGGCCCGGCCCCGCCCGCGCCATCGCCTTGGCGCTTCGCCGAGGCGATGCCGTCCTCCGACGCCGTCCGGAGCACCGCGTTCTCCCGCGTCAGGCGCGCATGCTCGATCGCCCGCTTCACCGCCACGATCAACTCATCCCCCTCGAAGGGCTTGGTGAGATAGTCGAACGCCCCCAGTTTGATCGCCTCCACCGCCGTCTCCACCGCCCCATACGCGGTCATCACGATCAGCGGCAGCGCATCGTCGATCTCCCGCGCGTGCTGCACCAGTTCCAGCCCCGTCATCCCCGGCATCTTCAGGTCCGTCACCACGCAGTCCGGCCGCCGGCGCGCGATCAACTCCAGCGCGGCCGCGCCGCCCTCGGCCGTCACCACGCCAAACCCCGCCCGCTGCAACGTCGCGCCGACGCTGTCCCGCAACATTTCCTTGTCGTCCACGACCAGCACCATGCTCATGTAGTCCTCCGTGACAGCGTTCTGCCGTTGTTCGTTTCAACCCGGCCCGGTCCATGGGCCGGCGTGTTGTTCAGCACTTGGAATCCATCCCACGATCCGGAATCAGCAGTTCAACGATCGCCCCACCCTCCTCCGCGTTTCGCACCCGCACGCGCCCGCCGTGCGCATCCATGATCCGGTGCACAATCCCGAGCCCCAGCCCCGTCCCCGTCGCCCGCGTCGTAAAGAATGGATTGAACATCCGCTCCATCACGCCCTCGGGGATCCCCGGCCCACTGTCTCGCACAACGATCGCCACAAATGTCTCCGCCTCTCCATCCGACCCCGGCAGCGTCAACCTCTCCACGCCCACACGCAACTCGCACCCCGCCACGCCCGGCTCCCGCATCGCCTGGATCGCGTTCCGCACCACGTTCACCAACGCCCGATGCACCAGCGCCGCATCGCACACCACCACCTCGCCGTCGGTCCCCCCCTCCCGATCCTCGCGAATGACGCGAATCGGCCCGCCGTGCCCATCCGCCCGATCCGCGGCCAGGCCCTCATCGACCGCCCGCGTGAGCAACGCCCCCGCCTCCACCGGCTCGGTCACCACCCGCATCTCGCGCGCGAACGCCAGCACGTCCGTCACCACCGCGTCCAGCCCGCGCGTCGCCGCCCCGATCTTCTCCGCGATCCCCCGCTCCTTCACCCGATCCCCTCCGGTCCCCAGATCGTCCACCAGCATCTTGGCATACAACCGGATCGACCCAAGCGGGTTCCTCACCTCGTGGGCGATTCCCGCGGCCATCTCCCCCAGCGCGGCCAGCCGCCTCGACCGCTCGATCTGCTCGTTCGCCTGCCGCAGTTCCCCCTGCAGCCGCACCACCTCCGCCCGCAGCGACTCGTGCGCCACCTGCAGCTTCGAGGTCACCTCGTTGAACGCGCCGAGCAACTCCGCCAGGTCGCGCTCCCCGAGCGCATCGCCACCCTCCCCCGGCACGCCCGCGGGCTTGGCCTCCGCCATCGAGATGGACTCCGCCATCGTCTCCATGCGCTCCGCGCACTCCTCTGCTCGACCACCAACCCCCGCCCTCAGCCGTTTCGATCCTGGAACCGCGCCCCCGCCCCCGCCCCGTGCGCCGCGTACGCCGCCGCCGCGCCCTTCACCCGCGACAGATTCGCCAGTTCATCCGCCACGTTGGACCGCATCCGCTCCAGCGTGATCCGGTCCGCATCGTCCCGGGCCCGAACGCTCTCCACCAGCGCGGCGATCTTCCCCACCCGCTGCACGATCCCCTCCCGCTGCGCCGGCCCCAGCCGGCCGAGCAGCGCATCCTTCCGGTCCCGGAACGGCTCCAGCGCGCCGCCGATCTCCGCCACCCGATCGATGATCGTCTGCCGCTGCCCCAGGATCCGCAGCAGCGCATCCGTGTCCCCGATCCCCACCGCCTGCGTCTGCCGCGCGCTGAGCGAGTCGAGCCCCACGCACAACTCGCACTGCTCATCCAGCAGCTTGTGCATGCGCGGCAGCCACCGCACGGGGTCGCCGCTCTCGATATCCGCCACCAACGGGTTGTTCATGGTGCTCTGGGTCATGGTCGCCCTCCTTGGCGTCCGTCTGTGTCAGTGTTCCGCCGGCTGCTCCCGCTCCGCCCCCACGCTCTGCTGTCCGAGAAGCGTCCTCGCGTCGAGCCACTTCTCCCAGTGCCGCTTTTCCATCGGCAGGTCCGGGTTCTGCCACACGCTCTCGGGAAACTTCTGCAACTGCTGCCTCGCCCGCTCGTTGGCCGTGCGGGCCTCCGCCCACTTGCCCTGGGCCGCGTACGCGCTGACGATCTGCGCCATCGCCACCAGGCTCGCCGGGTCGTCGGCGTACTTGTTCCTCGCCGCGTCGTACGACGCGATCGCCCCGTCGTAACTCTTGAGTTCCATCGCGCAATCGCCCGCGTAGAAGTACGAGTTCCGCAGGTACACCCGCTCCATCGCCGTCAGCGCCCTCGCATCCCGACCGTCGAGTTCCGATCTCACGGAGTCGTACAGCCCGCGGGCCGCCGACAGATGGTTCAGCCGCGACGCCTCGAGCTGGTCCACCTGCGCCTGCGGGAGCTTCTGCGTCTCCAGCGTCTTCCCGATCGCCACACCCTCGCGCCGGTGGCTGTCCGCCAGCAGATACTCCAGCCCCACCACACCCCGCGATTCCTTCATCCGCTTCACGGCCTGCTCGAACCACCCGATCGCCTCGGCGAACCGCTCCGCCTTGTACGCCGACCGCCCAAGCTCCACCAGCGCATCGCGAAACTCCGCCGCCTCCGGCGCCAGCCGGCTCCCGTCCACCACCCCCAGCAAAAGCCGCCTCGCCTCCTCGTCGTTGCCCGCGTCGTTGTCGTCGAGCATCGCCTGCGCCAGCGGAACCACCGCCGCGTCCGCCCATCTCCCCGAACCCCGCGTCGGATCCTGCACGTCCGCCGACTGCACCAACTCCCGGTACAGCGCGGCCGCCGCGCCATACTCCGGCGGGTCCTTCGCCTGGAAAATCTGCGCCAGCCGGAACTTCGCCTCCGGCTTCTTCGGGTCGGTATCGGAGGCCCCTGCGGCATAGTCCGCGAACGCCCTCTTGGCCTCCTCCAGATCACCCGCCCGGTCGTAGGAATCCGCGGCCATCCACAGGCTCTCCGACGCCGCGCCAAGGTCCGTCGCCGCGACCGCCTTGGCGTGCCGCCGAAGATAGTCTCCCGCCCAGATGTAGTTCTTCTTCACCTCCGCCCGCGTCGCCGGATCGAGGTCCCGCACGCGGAAGTCCGACGCCGCCTCGCCCTGCGCCGCCGCCGTCGCGTGCGCCCCGCGGGCCTGCTCCATCAGATGATCCCCCATCGCGCGGCGTGTCCGCCCGATCGCCCCGAGCACCTCGGCGGGCGTCTCCGCGTCCTGGAACAGCGACTCGGCCATGCTCGCGTACCGCAGCGCGCTCTCCCGCTGCCCGGACTCGAACCGCTCACCAAACCGCTGCATCAGGCTCGAGAGCACCCGCTCTCGCGTCAGCCCGCCAAGGGCCTTCGCCCGCGCGACGCCCGGCGGCTTGGCGGGCGCATGGGCCTTCGGTTCGCCGTGTCCGTCCCCGGGCCCATCGGTCGCATGCCCCGACGCGCTGGGCGCCGCGGCGCCGTGCCCCGAATCGGGCGGCCCCTTGACATCCCTCCGCCCGCCCCTGACAAGTTCCACGAGCTCCGCGTACCGCTCCAACGACTTGTCGTCGTGCCGAAGCGACGCCTCGATCTCCGCCACGCCCAGCAGCGCCCGGGCGTACTCCTTCCCCTGCCCGAACTCGCTCATCACCGACTCGAACTTCTCCTTCGCGAACTCCAGCAGCGCCGTCGGGTCGTTCTCCGACGCGCCCACCGCCCCGATCGCGACCCCGCTCTGCGCCAGCCGCGCCTGCATGATTCCCAGGTCCGCCCGAAGCGAGCTCGACTTGTCCAGCAGCGAGTCCGCCGCCTCGAGTTGCTTCATCGCCTCCAGCGGCTGGTCCGACTGGAAGTACGCCCTCCCCAGCAGCACGTACAACTCCCCCTGCTGATCCAGCGGCACATCCTTGAGCAGCCCCACACGCCGGATCAACTTGTTGATCGCCTCCTCCGGCTGCTTGGCCGCCAGCAGCAGCTCTCCCTGGCGCGCCAGCACCCACGCCCGATCCCCCGCGGCCAGCGCCGGGTCCGAACTCAGCGTCGCCAGCAGCGACAGCGTCTCGTCGTTGCGAGCCGCATCCGGGAGCTCCGATCCCGTCAGCAGCGCGAGATTGTGATCCACCACCAGGCGCGTCAGCCGCATCTTCCGCGCACCCTCGCTCTCCGGAAACGCCGCGATCCGCTTGAGGGCCCCGGCCACGTCGTCGAGCGCGATCTTCGACTCGACAAGCATCGAGGCGTCGGCAATCTCCAGGTCCTTTCCACCGATCTTCTCGGCTTGCTCAAAGTCCTCGACAATGGCCCGGTGGTTCTCCGGCCGGCTCAGCCCCAATGTCGCCTGCGCCCCCGCGAAGGCCCGCGCCCGCGCCAGATGAAACGCCCTCAGGTGGTCCTCGTCCGGGTTCCCGAAGTCCAGGTACTTGCGAACCTCCTTGGAGTTGAGCTTCTCGATCGCCTCCTGGTACCGCTTCTCCAGCACCAGCGCCTTGGCCTCCTCCAGCGGAATGTCCGCCGGCGGCTTCGGCCGGTTCATCAGCGCCACCGTCACCCCGCCCACGAGCAACACCCCGCCCAGCGCCAGCGCGGGGATCGGCCACACGTTCTTGAGTTGCACCACGGGCGCACCCTCGGTCCCGGCCGCGTCGCCCTGCTTCGAGTTGGAGCCCTTGGCCTCCGCCACGGATGCGTCCCTTCACCGGGCCAGACCCGGCCCACGCCCGCCTCGTGCGGGAACTCCCCCTCTCCCCTCCCTCTCCTCGCCGAGAGCCGTTCCGGCAATCCTTGCCGGTCCGGTGCCCCTCTATCGGCCCTGGGAGCCTTCTCCCTCCATCTTGTGCGCGGAAACTGCGCGGCTCCGGGACCCCAAGGGGAAATCCGCCGCGACGCCCCGGCGTCGCATCCCGAGACGCCGCCCGAGAGCCGAACCGGCCTCCCCATCGTTCCAACCCCCGACCACACCTCCATTGGCCCTACGGCTTCCCGGCTGCCGACGCCGCCGCCCTCTTCTTCGCGTCCAGATCGATGGTCCGGTCCACCGGGTACTTGTCCAGCAGCGTCGGCAGGTCGAACGCCTTCTCGCTGATCTTGTCGTCCCGCACGCCCGTCATCGTCACCCGTACCTTGGCCTTGGTCTCAAGGTGCGTGATCTCCACGCGCGAGGGCATCCGCACCTGTCCCACCTTCAGCCCGGGAATGTCCCGCGTCACCTCCACCAACTCGGTCCCCGAGTGCTCGGCCACCAGCACCATGTTCCGTTGCCGGTCGAAGATCTCGATCGACGACACCACCATGGTCGTCGGATCGACCCACACGCGCTGGAACCCGCGATCCCCGATCGGCGAGGAGATCCCCAGCAGCTTCCCGCTGTCCGACCACTGCGTCGCCCCGCGCGCCGTCACGTCCATCTTCACCACCCCCAGCAGCCGGATCAGGTCCAGCGGCTTGATGGGCATCCCGATCCGCTGGGCCGTCGCGTCGTCGAACATCTCGTGCCGGCCGATCGCCGCGATCCGCTTGGTCTTGTCCGTCAGGTCCAGCCACCAGTATTCCTCCGGGTCGCACCCGAACCAGAAGAGCACCTGCCCCGCCTTCCCGAGGCTCACCGCCAGCTTGTTCGGACGCACGATCTGAAGCACGCCCTCCGGGTCCTCGTGGCGCTCATTCCCCTCCTCGTCGAAGTACGTCAGCAGGATGTTCACCCTCGCCTTTATCCGGTCGAGGTAGTCGATCGACCGGTTGAAACTCCGCGCCGCCGCGGCGTACTCCACCGGCTTGTCCAGCCGCATCCGGCTCTCCGTCTGCGGCTTCTCGCTCCCGTTCTCGAACCAGTTCCATCCCTGGCCCTCGCACCCGCCCAGAACGGCCGCGACCAGCATCCCCGCCACCATCATTGTCAACCGAGTCTTCATGCCTGGTTCCCCTTCGGGGCGACGTCCTCGCCCGAGATCACCGCGCCGAGCCGCTCCGTCACCCGACCGATCGTCCCCGCATCAAGCCCCGGGTCCTCCACCTCCTGCAAGGGCGGCCCCTCCGGCGGTCGGGGCGTTCCCCGCGCCCGCACGAGCATGGACCGCCCACGCGACCCCTCCTGCGTCAACAAACGCTTCCGCATCAGAATGAGCGCCAGCACAAACCGGAACGCCAGCCGATCCTTCTCGCCCTCCCCGTCGATCTGCTCGCTCTCCCCGCTCTGCTCGAACAGCTCCAGCAACGACTGATCATCGATCAGCATCCGCTTCTTCGCCCCCGGCTCCGGAACCACCCCGCGCCAGAACCCCAGCAGAATCAGCGGCCGCGCGGGCCGCGCCCCCCCCGCCCACGCCTCCTCCGCGTAGTCCAGCCGCTCGAACACATCCCCATCCGAGTGCTGCACCAGCGCGGCCACATACCGATCGCCCGTGGCCAACTCCCGCTCCGTCGCCGCGCACCGGCGCGTCGGAGACCCGATGGAATACGAACCGCCCTGCGTCCCTGCAACTCTGCTCATAGGTCGTCAGTCTAGCGATCCGCACACGCCCGGGATGAGCGGGCTCTGCCGCGAATCCCGCGGATGGCTCCGGCTTCGACCTGCAAAATCGCCATCTGGTTCACGGCCGGCAACTCACCCGGAACGCCCGCACGCTCGTCCCCCCCTGCCCGATCGGAAACGTCGCGCTCGCCCCGCACTTCGGACACCGCCCCACATAGGCGGTCCCGTCCTTGGTCTTCACCGCCCGCGCATAGCCCCCGGAGCACTCGAACCACAACCTCAGAAACCCCTCTCGACCACCCGTTTCCGCCGGCGCGCCAAATCCCCCGGAACTCTCTCCCTGCCAAACCACGGAATCTCGGGGATCAGCCATCCCAGTCCTATCGACAGACGCCCCCGCACCGCCCCGAAACTACTGGTTGCCTCCCACCCCCTCGTGCCGATACCCTCCCTATCACTCTTCTGAGCCCCGGCGGTCACGCCGGGGCCACCTTGCTCTGCCCGTCCCTGAATGGTGTTCGTCTCTTCACGGGCCTGCAAACGCGGCGTCGGAACACAACTCGATATCCGACAGACGTTTATAGATCGATGCCCGCCACACTCACCATCCTGCCCGACCCCCCGGCACCCCCCTGCCCCATCGGCCTCATCGCCGGCGGCGGGCGGCTTCCCATCATGATCGCCAAGGGCCTCATCGCGGCCGGACACCCCGTCCACGCCCTCGGCCTCCGCAACCAGTACGACTCCGTCCTCCCCTCGCTCTGCACGTCTTTCCGCCGCGTCGGAGTGCTGCAGGTCGGCACCTGGGGCGGCCTGCTGCGCAAGATGGACGTCCGCCACGCCGTCATGGTCGGCCGCGTGGACAAGGCCAAGTTCATGTACGGGTTCCCGTGGAGTATGATCCACAACGTCCCGGACTGGCGGACCTGCCTGACCTGGTTCCGCCACCTCCGCCACGATCGCCGGTCCCACGCCGTGCTGGTCGCGATCGCCGACGAACTGAGCCGCTCCGGAGTCCACCTGATCGACTCGACCGCCCCGATCTCCGAGTCCCTCGCCGAGGCCGGCGTCATGACCCGCCGCCAGCCCACGTCGCAGCAGCGCGCCGACATCGCCTTCGCCTGGCCCCTGCTCAGCCAGACCCTCCGCCTCGACATCGGCCAGGCCATCGCCGTCCGCGATCGCGACGTCATCGCCGTCGAGGCCGTCGAGGGCACCGACCGCATGATGGAACGCGTCGGAGTCATCTGCCGCGCCACCGGCTGGACCCTCTGCAAGGGCGCCCGCGCCGGCCACGACCGCCGCTCCGATGTCCCCACCATCGGCCCCCAGACCATCGAGAACCTCTACAAGCACGGCGGCCGCTGCCTCGCCCTCGCCGCGGGCGATGTCATCATGATCGACAAGGCCGAACTCCTCGATCTGGCGGACTCACTCGGCGTCGCCGTGATTGGTGTGCCGGCGGCACAGGCCTGACTCCTGCCAAAGGCGATTGTCCGTGAAGTACATGCAACTCGTGGAGCCAGCCGAGAACTGCTGCTTTCTGATCTATCCAGTTGACAACAAAGACTTCGCGTCGATCTTTCCGGATCCGGGTCAGGATGTGGAGTTTGTGGAGGACCTCTTCAAAAGGCTCGGAAAGCAGCGCACCGGAAAACTCCTTGCTCGCGTTACCGCCAAATGGGTTCCCAAGCAGAATGTACAAGGCATCCACGGAACGCTGTTCTGTCAGTATCCGAAGCGAAAAAAGTATTTCCCGAACAAGCGCGAGGATGACCTCGATGTGAGTCCGGTCGGTCGCCCGCAGGCACGGTTGAAGGCGAAAACCCGACGGTGACATCGCCGAGCCCAGACCAGCGGTTCATTACCCTCCGAACGCTTTCTTGTAGTCCTCAACAAACTTCTTCAACCCGCTGTCCGTCAGCGGATGGTTCAGCATCTGCTTGATCACGCTCATCGGCACCGTCGCCACATCGCACCCCGCCAGCGCGCACTCCACCATGTGCTTGGGATGCCGGATCGACGCGGCCAGGATCTTCGTCGTGTACCCGTAGTTGTCGTACACCTGCCGGATCTTCGTGATCAGGTCCATCCCGTCCTCGGCGATGTCGTCCAGCCGCCCGATGAACGGGCTCACCAGGAACGCCCCCGCCTTCGCCACCATCAGCGCCTGCAGCGGCTGGAAACAGAGCGTCATGTTGGTCTTGATCCCGTTGTCGCTCAACGCCTTGCACGCCTTGAGCCCGTCGGCCGTGATCGGCAGCTTGATCACGATGTTGGGCGCGATCTTTCCGTGGCCCTCCGCCTCCTTCATCATCCCCGCAAAGTCCGTCGAGATCACCTCGGCCGAGACCGGCCCCTTCACGATCTCGCAGATCTCCGCCAGCCGCTTGGCGTACGTCACGCCGCTCGACGCCTCCTTCGCGATCAGCGACGGGTTCGTGGTCACCCCATCGAGCACTCCAAGGCTCGCCGCTTCCTTGATCTCGCTCAGACTCGCGGTATCAATGTACAGGTCCATGCTCGTCGGCTCCTTCCGTGGGTGGGTGTGCAGGGCTCTTTCGCTCCGTATGCGCGATCATAGCGACCCGCACAAACCGCGAGCGTCGTCCCCCCGAATCGCCGCCCACCCCGGACGGGGCACGCTCCGTTGTTCCACTGTCGTCCTTTCCCGTGAATTTCCGTTGACACACGCCCCGTCGGCCTGTAGGGTGAACATGTAGATTCAGGGTGCGAGCGACTCGTCTCCTCGCAGGTGTTCGTCCACAGTCGGGCCGCTGTGGACATCGAAATGGCGGGCATCCGTCGGCGCATCGTCGTCGCGTGGTGTTCCCCGCAAGACCGCGGCACGAATCGAGAATCCAGCCAGTCCGGCGAACGCCACGCACCATCGCGCGAGCGCCCGCCCACCTTAGGACTCTCCGCGTTGCCGACCGTCCCGCCCCAACGGAGGTTTCACATGTTGATCTCTCGCGCCGCCCCGGCCGCCGCCCTCCTCGCCGCCGCCGCCGCCACCTCCGCCCTCGCCGTGCCCGTTGATGTCTGCAACCCCGCGCTTCCCTACACCATGCCCGACCACGACCAGCGCCGCAACCCCGCCTCCGGCATCGTCGGCCTGCAGAACAACGGCTCGCAGTACTGCGTCCCCACCTGCACCATGAACATCCTCACCTACCTGGGCAACCACGGCTACCCCAATCTCAGCGCGGGCCCCGGCCCCGGCCCGTGGCTCGGCTCCACCCCGATCTACAACAACTTCGGCACCGACATCGAGGCCCTCGCCTCGCTCATGAACACCGATCCAATGGGCGGCACAGGCGGCAACAACGCCCTCGCCGGCGTCAACCAGTGGATCGCGAGCTCCGGATACACCGGCGACATCATCGTCTCCATGTTCGGCGTCACCGCCAATAGCGCCCCCGAACTCGCCGACGTCGCCTTCTGCCTCATCGCCCGCTGCCCCGTCTCCCTGAGCATCGGCTGGTACGCCAACGCCTCCCCGAACGGCATCGTCCGCACCGGCGGCCACTGCGTCTCGGCCGTCCGCCTCCCCGACTTCTGCTCCCCGTTCCCCAAACTCTCCATCCGCGACCCCGGCAACAGCATCGGCAGCGACGCCTTCTCCCAGGCCGCGGGCACCATTGAAACCTACAACATCTCCACCCAGGTCATCACCCGCCGCGACCCCACCACCAACGCCGTCATCTACACCGGGCCCTACGAGCGCACCGTCGGCTTCGGCACCATGGGCTTCATCGACGGCTACCGCGCCTTCTTCCCCGCCTTTGGTCTCTCCGCCTGCAACAACCCCGTCAACGGCTCGTGCGTCCAGCAGTACACCCCCAATCCCTCCTTCACCACCGTCCCCCAGACCGTCCCCTTCTCCCTCCCCGCCACCGAGACCGTGCTCGACCTCGACATCGCGGCCAACAACCTCGGCGGATGGGTCCTTGCCTGCGACGCCATCGACTACGCCGTCTGGAGAACCCACTTCGGCTCCCCCACGCCCGTCGAGCAGTCCTTCCCAGCCCTCACCGCCTTCCTGCCCAAGCGCCTCTGCACCGCCCTCGACCCGAACATCCTCTTTGCCGTCAACACCCCCTCCAACGTCATCGTCAAGTTCAACACCAAGACCGGCGTCGCCACGCCCCTGAGCTCCGCCGACCCCATCACCGCCATCTGCTTCGACCACAAGCGCAACGAGCTCGTCGCCTTCTCCTCCTCCGCCCGGCGCGTCACGCGCATCAACCCCGACACCGGCGCCCCCGTCTCCCAGCGCTCGCTCCCCACCGCCGTCGCCCTCGGCGCCGAGCCCCGCATCTCCATCTGCCCCAAGGGCTCCTACCTCTGGCTCACCTCCGGCCTCCCCACCGGACACGGCCTCATCAACGACCCCGCGAACGGGACCCTGCTCTCCGTCGCCGCCACCATCTCCTCGGCCTTCCCCCTGCGCGGCATCGACTCCGACGACCGCGGCCACGTCTACACCACCGCGAGCGGCCAGATCCTCGAGTTCGCCGAGCCCGTCCCCCCCGTCCCCGGCGGCCCGTGGGCCCGCGTGCCCAGCAGCACCTTCGCCGCCCTCGCCGACGGCCCCATCTTCCGCATCGCCCGCACCCGCACCAACTACGACCGCCTCATCCACGACACGCCCAGCGAGTCGCTCAACATCTTCCCCTCGCAGTTCGGCGTCTCCGTCGTCGATTGCCCGGCCGATTACAACGCCAACGGCGCCCTCGAGGTCCAGGACATCTTCGACTACCTCAACGCCTGGTTCGCCGGCGAGGGCGACACCGACTTCGACGGCCTCAACGGCCTCGAGGTCGCCGACATCTTCGCGTTCCTCAACGCCTGGTTCGCCGGATGCCCGTAGCGAAGCACGTGGTGAGACATTCCAGCAACGCCCAGCGGCCCCGGGTCAGTTCGACCGGGGCCGCTTGCTTTGCTCGTCCCCCCCTCCCCCGCCTCACACCATCGGCGGCACCATCCCCCGCCCGTACGAGTCCATCAGGCCCTCGCCCTTGCGGAAGCGATACGTGCCCAGGTCGATCGTCCGTCTGGCCGACCCCGTCACCTCGTCGATCCTCGCCGGATCGACGTTCCACCTCACTTTGCTGCGATACATCGCTGTCCCCGCGCCATCGACGATCTCAACATAGATGTCCGGCTTCTGCTCGCGGAGGCGGTGGCACAGCCTGCCCAGCAGGCCCGTCTGATAGTCCGCCGCGCTGCACACGACCTCCGCCACCCCCTCGCCCGTCAGCCCCGACTCTCCGAGTCGATCATCCCCGAGCAGATCGCGGTCGAAGAACCGCACCCGGTAGGTCGGCTCGGCCAACGGCCGGCCCGTATCCGCGTGCACCACCCTGGCGATGAGTTTGACGATCTCGGGCTCCATGGCGATGGCCTCCTCAACGCTCGGTTCGCTCGGACGGGCGGCGACGGCGGCGCGGCAACCCCCCGGGGCGCGCCGGGCGCGACCGTGATAACATTCTACCGCCGGCGCGCCCCGCGGATCGCGACACGCTCGAAGCCAACGGCCGCGCCGGACCCAAGAGGAGCCACGATGACCGATTCCAAGGACGCCAAACTCTCCCAGGCCGATCGCGAGCAGCTCGCCCAGAAGATCGAGGCGGTCTCTCCGGACGGCCGGCCGGCGCACCCGCAGATCGGCCCGCGCGGCATCGGCAAGATGCTGCTCCTGTTCGCGCTGGTCGTCCTCATCGCCGGCGTCGTGGTGGGCGTCTGGCTCTCGAGGCCGCTGGGGATCGCCATCGCCGTCGTCGGCGCCGTGCTCTTTGTCTTCAACCCCACCGTCTGGGCCGCCGTCGGCCGCGCCCGCGAACGAGGAAAGATCAACCGGGGCCAGAGCCGCGGCGAGCCCCGCAGCAAGTAGCGCTCAGTTCAGCCTCGACACCGCCGCCGCCAGCAGCCTGATGCGCTGCTCCTCATCCAGCACGTCATAGATCGCCCGCGCCAGCGTCAGCCGCTGCTCATCCGTCGGCTTGAGCCGTCCATCGCGGATGTAGTCGATGATCGCGTCGCGGATCGCCGCCCGCTGCTCCACCGTCGGCTCCACCACCAGCGCGATCGCCTCGATCTTCTGCTGGAACGGCCGCAGCGTGTACTCGTACGCCACCGCCACCTCCGCCTGGAACTGCCCCAGCGAGAGCCGCGCCTGCATCTCCTCGCGCGTCGGCCCCCCCTTCCCCCCAGCGGCCTTCAACTCCGCATCGATCCACGCGGTCCAATACTCATCCACCAGCCGCGTCATCTGCGCACGTTCCTCCGCGCTCAGCACGGTCCCGATCGGCCCCGCCAGCGGATCGCGTTGATGCTCGGGATCGAACCCGTCATACAGGTCCTGCGACAGCCGATTCGCCGTCGCCCGATCCCCCGACCGGATCGCATCCGTCGAGGCCTTGATCAGGTCGATGCTGTCCACCAGATGCCTGCGAAACGCGGCCGCGCGGTCCTCGATCGCGTGTCGCGCCTTCGCCCGCCGATCCGGGTCGATCAGAATCAGGTCCAGCGCAGCCTCCTCGGGCCGAACCGTGAGTTTCACAAACCGCCCCTGCGCATCCACTCGGACCAGCGACGTCGCCACCCGGTCTTGCACCTTCGGCCCCCCCAGCGCGGGCTCCTCCGCGGGCGCCTGGGCCAGCGATCGACCCGGCATGATCCACGCAAGAGCCACCAGCAAAATCAACCGACCCAGACGCGGCATGTGGGCTTTCATGGCACGATCGTACCGCATTTCTCTTGCCCCACGGAGTTTTTCGCTTGCGGCATCTCCCCCGCCAAGGTAAGGTTGGATGCGTACCCGGCATCAATCAAGAAAGGCCCACCATGCTCGGCACCCCCCCCACCCCCACCACCGCCCGCGCCCTGGCCGCCCCCTTCCTCCCAATCCTCGCCGCCGCGCTCGCGGTGTGCGTGGGGCTGATGCCCGCGCGGGCCCGGGCCGACTCGGTGATCCACACCTCGGTGGCGCACCTCCAGCAGAACATCCGGGCCGACTCCATCGTCGAGCCGTTCAACGGGCCGGACAACTTCGCGCTCCCGGCGCCGTTCCTGGTCGGCGGCAACGGATACGCGTTCTCCGTGGACGCCTTCGGATTCGGCCTCGCCCGCTTCGCCTACGGGATCGGCAACGCCTCGCCCACCGCGGCCACGCGCTTCACCTTCACCGGCAAGCCCGTCAGCGCGTTCGGCGGGACGTTCCGCGTGGTCAACCTCGGCCTGGCCTCGATCGGCGGGGCGATCTCCATCGCGACCAACACCGGCGAGACGGCCACCCTGATCGTCGACCCCGGCGCCGCGGGCTCGTTCTTCGCCATCACGACCACGCGGCCGTTCACCTCGGTGACCATCGACACGGTTCCGCCGGGGGGGAACAACTCGGGCGAGTTCATCGACGACGTGTACGTCGGAACTTCGGGCGCCTGCCCGACCGCCGCCGACTTCTGCCCCGACGCCATGACCGTCGGACTCGGGGCGTATCCCTTCACCACCGTCGGCGCGGGCCGCTATCTCAACTCCTCCGCGTGCAACACCGAGTCCACCTCGCCCGACGTCTACTTCCGCTTCGTCCCCGCCGCCACCGGCCTGGCCACCGCGAGCACCTGCGGGTGCGACTTCGACTCCATCCTGCGGGTCTTCGCCGCCTGCCCGGGGGGAGCGGGTGGGGGCGGGGACGAGATCGCCTGCAACGACGACGCGTGCAACACCTCGCAGGGCTTCTCCACCGCCTCGCGCGTCTCCTTCCGCGTCGTCGCCGGTCAGGCCGTGATCATCCGCATCGCCGGGTACCTCGCCAACAGCGGCTCGGGCACGCTCACCATCGCCGAGGTCGCCGACTGCCCCGCCGACTTCAACCACACCGGCTCGCTCGAAGTCGCCGACATCTTCGACTTCCTCAACGGCTGGTTCGCGGGCTGCCCGTAGGCCCGTTGCGCCCCCTCCGGCGGGTACCACGGCCGCGGCCCCCCCGGATTCCCGAGCCGGAGGACGCCCCATATCCGCCGAAAAAGCCCGATCACGCCCCCCGCACCCCGTCCCCGCTCAATTCTCCATTGACACACGCCCCGGGCGCAGGTACCTTGAAATCACCCCCAAGGGTGCGGGCGCCCCGTGTGCCCGCAGGCACTCGCCCATGGTCGGGCCGCCATGGGCTTCGGTTCGGGCCGCGATCCCGCCGCGCGACAGCGCCCGGGATTCCGCCGCCGGGAGAAGAGAGCGATGATCCCCAACCTCCGCCGCAGCGCGCCCATCGCGGCCGCGTGTGCCTGCGTCTTCGCCGCCGGGCTCGCCCACGCGGGCATTCTCGTCCCCATCCCCGGCCTCTTCAACACCGGACTCACCGCGGGCGGTATGCCCGCGCCCTTCGGCATGCCCGACGCCAACTACGTTGTCTCGGCCAGCGCCGATCCCGGCGCGCCCGCGGGCGGGCCCGCGATGGTCCCCTTCCCCGCCGGGGCGTGGGCCCCCAACTCCCCCACCTCGCAGTGGATCAACCCCATCGGCGTGCCGGACTTCCAGCCCGGGGGCATCTACGCCTACACCACCACCTTCTTGCTCCCCCCCTCGCTCGACCCGGCCACCGCCACCATCTTCGGCCTCTGGGGCGCCGACGATGAGAACGTGGACATCGTGCTCAACACCGTCCCCCTGGGCATCGCCCGCGCCGGCTCGCCCGACTACACCACGCTCGCGGCGTTCTCCATCCCCGCCGGGTCCCCGTTCGCCACCGGCCTCAACACCCTCACCTTCGTCACCAGCAACGTCTCGGCCTTCGGCCCCACCGGCCTGCGCATCGAGGGGATGATGGGCCTCGCCGCCGAGGTCCCCGCGCCCGGCCCGGCCGGGCTGATGGGGCTCGCGGCGTTGGCGGGCATCGGACGCCGCCGGAGATAGACGCCGCGCGATGCCGGGCCCCGCTCAGCCCTTCCCGCTCGGCGCGGCCCCGTCCCCTTGGGCGTTCGCGTCCGCGCCGTCATCGCCCGCGTCGTCGCCCACCCGCCACGATGCGCTTTCCACGCGCGGGTCGGCCGTGAGGCGCGAGGCGATCCGCTCCACCGCGCCCCGGTCCGCCCCCGTGCCGACAAGCTCCGCCGTGATCGTGTGGTGCACGCCGTCCTCGGCGTCGCGCCGCTTGGTCCGGTGGATGCTCCGCAGCAGCAGGTCGCTCTCGCTCACGCCCGCCAGCAGCAAGTCGCGAACGTCGTCGTCGTCCTTCTCGGCGCACGCCACCGAGGCCCGGTACACCGCCCGCGGCTCCGAGCCCGTCGATCGCCTCTTGTCCATCCGCTTGACCAGCGGCCGCACCAGCGTGTTGGTCAGCAGCACGATCGCCGCGATGTACATCGACGCGGCGATCTGCCCCCACCCCGCCAGAGCCCCGACCGCCGCCGAGCACCACACCGTCGCGGCCGTGTCGAGCCCCTTGATCGTCGCTCCCCCCTTGAAGATCACGCCCGCGCCGAGGAAGCCCACGCCCGACACCACCGCCGCCGCCACGCGGCTCTGGCTGTCCTCGTGGGGCACGAACGCCCCCAGCGTCACGAACGCCGCCGACCCCACCGCCACCAGCACGTTGGTCCGCAGCCCCGCCTTCCGCTGGTGCAGCTCGCGCTCCCACCCGATCGCCGCCCCCAGAAGCGCCGACACACCCGTGTTGAGGAGGAACTCGTGGAGCTGCAAGCGTGGCCCTTTCGATTCGCGCCAGGGGACATGCTACACCCCCGAACCATCCGATGCGCGAGGCTCCGCCGCCGCCAGCATCTTGTTGAGCTCGCGCCGCACCACCTTCCCCGTCGGATTGCGGGGGAGCGCCCCGACCACCCGAAACTCATCGGGCACCTTGTACCCCGCCAGTCTCGTCCGGCACCACGACCGCAGCGCCTTCTCAACGCCTGTCCCCTGTGGCCCGTCCCCCGCGCCCTCCGCCAGTTCCACAAACGCTACCGGCACCTCGCCGCGCATCGGATCGGGCTTGCCCACCACGCCCGACTCCTTCACGCTCGGGTGGGCGTTGAGCACCTCCTCGATCTCGCGCGGGAACACGTTCTCCCCCCCGATGATGAGCATCTCCTTGAGCCGGCCGGTGATGTACAGGAACCCATCCTCGTCCACGCGCCCGATGTCCCCCGTACGGAAATACCCCCGCTCATCGAACGCCCTGGCCGTCTCCTCGGGCAGGTGGAAATACCCCCGCATGACGTTCGGCCCCCGCATGCGGATCTCGCCCTCGTGGCCCACCGGCGCCTCTCTCCAACTGGGCACTCGGCACTTGGCACTGGACACTCCGCCCCCACCCGGCACTCGGCACTCGGCACTCGGCACTTCGGCAATCTCCACGATCCGCTGATCGATCCCCGGCAACGCCCGCCCCACCGTCCCCAGCCTCCATTCCTCCGGCCGACACCAGTTCGTCACCGGGCTCGTCTCCGTCAGCCCATACCCCTCCGCGATCGTCACGCCGAACTTCTCTCTGAACGCATCGAACACCGCACGCGGCAGCGGCTCCCCGCCGCTCACGATGTACCGGAGCGAATAGAAATCCTCCGGCGCGGCGTCCTTGGCGTGCAACAGCGCGTTGTACATCGACGGGATCGCCACCATCATCGTCGGCCGATGCTCGCGAATCAGTTTCATGATCCGCGCCGGAACGAACCGCGCCGTGTACACCGCCCTCAGCCCCGCCGTGAGCGGCAGCAGGCTCAGCACCGTCAGCCCGAACGTATGGAACTGCGGCAGCACCCCGAACACCACATCCCCGCCCTCGCCCGGCTCCAGCCGCACCCACGCCCGGATCTGCGCGATGTTCGCCTCGATGTTCCCGTGCGAGAGCATCACCCCCTTGGGCTTCCCGCTCGTCCCCGAGGTGTACAGCAGCACCGCCAGATCATCATCCGCCGCCCCGCTCGGCCACTCAAACCCCGGCACACCCTTGAAGTCGATGTCCTCCAGCCGGACCAGGTTCTTCATCGCCGTCGGCGGCCCACCCCCACCCCCCTCGGGCGCGAACACGCACGCATCCACGTTCGAGCCCAGAAAGTCCAGCATCGCCTGCGCCGTGATCACCGTGTCGCACCCGCAGTCCCGCACGATGTAGTTCATCTCCTCCGGCTTGAGCAGGTAGTTGATCGGCACCACCGTCTTCCCCGCCATCCACCCCGCCAGCGCGGCCATGGGAAACGCCCCGCTCGTCGGGATCAGAAGCCCCACCGTCCTGGTCTGGCACCTGGCCCGAATCACATCCGCGACGTGCATCGCCCCCACCAGCACCTCGAACGCACGGTACGACCGCCGGTCGTCGATCATCACCACCCGCCGCGGCGAACGAATCAGCCTCTTGATGATCGGCCAGTGAATGCTCATGAAGTCTCCAAAGCCAACGCCTTCCACCGCCAGGGTCCGAAGGGCAGTCGAAGAAGGAGACGGGAAAAACCCCAGTCCGACCTGTGCTGCTTCGTGCCCGCCTTCGCACCTTCGCGGTGCCGCCTCAATCCGGGTGGCGTCCGCCCCGCAAACTGCGGCCATCCGCCAACCCATGCCGATAGATTAGCAACTCGTTCGCCCCAGCACACTCCCCTTTGCTCAGGACGCTCCGCATGCGCCGCTCTATCTTCACCGCCGCCTCCGCCCTCCTCCTCGCCCTCGCCCTCACCGGCTGCAACAAGCCCGCCCAAACCGCGACGGGCGGGGCCCAACCCGCGGCCGACCTTGCCGGCATGTCCGCGGTCGATCTCTACAACGCCCGGCGCTACGCCGAGGCCAAGACCAAGGCCGACGCCGCCATCCCCACCACCAAGGGCCGCGACCGCGAGGTCAACCAGCTCACCGCCGGCCTCTCCGCCTACGCGCTCAAGCAGAACACCCTCGCCGAGCACTACCTCCAGCCCCTCCTCCCCTGCACCGACCCCCAGATCGCCGGCCGCGCCGAGGCCATCCTCGGACAGATCGCCGAGCAGAAGGGCAACCACCAGTACGCCGCCGACCTCTTCAAGCGGGCCTCGGCCCATCTCGAGGGCGACGACGCAGCCCGCGCGGCCGTCCGCGCCGGCAACTCCCTGGCCGAACTCAACCGCCCCGCCGAGGCCACCCAGCAATACCGCGCCGCCGCGCAGGAGGCCGACAGCCTCGCCATCAAGCGCACCGCCACCAACCTCGGCCAGCCCGGCCCCTTCACCATCCAGGTCGGCGCGTACTCAACCAGGGCCAACGCCGACAAACGCGCCAGGGAAATGACCGCCGCCGCCGCCCGCGCCGGCCTCACCTCCCCCCGCGTCGTCCCCGACACCATCAAGGGCAAGCCCGGCTTCTCCGTCCAGATCGGCACCTTCCCCAGCCACGTCGCCGCCGCGAACGCCAAGAGTCGCCTCGGCAGCGGGTTCATCGTCACGGCCGAGTGAGCATCTCCCACGCGGGTGCCAAGGTGGAGTCGCTGCGGACCCCACCACGCGCCCACAAAGCCCTGTCCGGTATCCAAATTCCTGCCCGAATTCACCGCACCGAACCCATTCCGAGGAACCCGTTGGGTGTCTGTCCGTCTATACCTGTAGGACGCGTCCGATCATCGCGCCCACAGGAGTCCCGCATGGCCCCTCCCGCTCGCCTCGCGCTCGCCCCGATTCTCACGCTGGTATTTGCCGCCGGCGCCCTCGCCTGCCCCCCGGACAGCGCGAGCCCATCCGATGTTCCCGCGAAGTTCGACGACGCCGCCGCGGCCAAGGATTGGACCACCAACCTCATCCCCGATTCCGCCTCACCCGCCGCGAAAGCCGTCGTCAAGGCCCGCCTCACGCGCGAGCAGCAGGAGAAGGAACTCAAGAAGATCCGCGCCAAGTACTTCCGCAACATTCGCAACACCGAGACCCGCCAGGTCGGCATCCTCAAACTCCGCGAGTTTGCCGACCCCGCCATCTTCCCCTCGCTCATCTCCATCTTCCAGGATGAGGACCCCGACACCCAGCGGGCCGTGCTCGACCACCTCCGCGACCTCAAGACCGACGAGGCCGACGCCTCCCTCGCGTGGGCCGCCGTGTTCGGCAAGTCCAATGGCTTCCGCGACCTCGCCTCCACCCGCATCCGCGAGCGCGTCAACGAATCCAAGTCCGTCTCCGAGCGCATCAAGTGGGTCGTTTCCCTCGGCCTGCGCGACCGCGCCAACGATCAGGTCGCCGCCGCGGCCCGCCTCGCCCAGGGCCTCCGCCTCTACGACGCCATCCCCATGCTCATCAACGCCCAGATCGCCCAGGGCGCGGGTCCCACCCGCGCCGACGACGGGGGCGAGCCCGCCCTCGCCTACGTCATCGTCGGCCAGCAGCAGGCCTACGTCGCCGACCTCACGCCCGTCGTCGGCAACAACGCCGTCGCCTTCGACCCGCGCCTCGGCGTGGTCACCAACGGCGTCGTCCTGCGCGTCATCGACGCCGTCGTCATCACCTACCGCACCGAGGTCAACGCCGCTCTCATCGGTCTCTCCAGCGAGGGCTGGGGCCGGTCCACCGCCAGCCTCGGCTGGGACCAGGTCGCCTGGCGAACGTGGTACGCCAACCAGTTCGTTCCCCACCGCCGCCAGGTAGCAGCCGAACTCGCCGCAATCGGTGCCGCCAAACCAACAGGCAAGTGACCCCGCTTCCCTACGGCGCATTCCCCGGCGCAAGCCCAAGCCCGCGCGTCGGCTCTTTGTTCGCCACCGCGATCACCGACGCCATCGCCATCGTCTCCGTGTGGCTCAATGACACATGCCACTCGGTGATCTCGTGGTGCCACGACAGTTTCGCCGCCTCCCCCGCCACCACCAGCCGCGGCCGCCCCGTCGCCTCCGCGTGCACGCTGAAATCCGTCCACGAGATCCCCGACGCGAGCCCCGTCCCCAGGGCCTTCATCGCCGCCTCCTTGGCCGCGAACCGCGCCGCGATGTGCTCGGCATACCGCCTCCCCCCCTCGCCGTGGAACCTCTCCTCCGGCGTGAAGCACCGCTCCAGAAACCGGTCCGAGTGATCGTCGATCATCCGCTGGATGCGGTCGATCTCAACAAGGTCGATCCCATGCCCGAAGATGCGCATGCACCATAGTACATGCCTCCACACGCCCGGGATGAGCGCAGGCTTTGCGGAGCGAATCCCGTGGATTCCGACCACTCCCCCTACCGCCTCTTCTTCGCCGACCCCCGCTTCGCCTTCGGCTCCGGCGCAGGCTTGGCCTCAACCTTCGGCGTGGCGGGCTTCGCCTCCGCCTTGGTCTCCCCGCCCTTGGCGTCCGCCTTGGTCTCCGTCTTCGTCTCGGTCTTCGGCTCGGCCGCCTTCGTGTCCGTCTCGGCCGACTTCTTGTACGCCTCCGAGCGATAGTCCGTCTGGTAGAACCCGGACCCCTTGAAGATCACCGCCGCGCCCGTCCCGATCAGCCGCTCGAGTCTCAACCTCCCGCACTTCGGGCACTTCCGCAGCGGCCCATCCTTCATCGACTGGAACCGCTCGAACGCGTGCGAGCAGCCCGTGCACTTGTACTCATACGTTGGCATAGTGGCTCAGCAACCCCATCCCGACCTCCCCTGCCCGCTTTTCACTTCTCGCTCTCACTCTTCATCGAGGTCGTATTCCCCGTCCTCGTTCGGCCTCCCGATCTCCTTCGCCGCCGGCGCCACCGCCACCTTCGCCGACCGGATCACCCGATCCCCCAGCACATACCCCGGCTGGAACGTCGCGCTCACCCGACCCGCCTCCACGCCCTCGGCCGCCTGCTGCATGATCGCCGAGTGCCGGTTCGGGTCGAACTCGTCGTTGGGCCTGGGATTGATCAGCGACACCCCGTGATTCTCCAGCACGCGCATGAGTTCCGCCCGGATCACCCGCACCCCGTCGAGAATCTTTCGCGAGGCCTCGTCCGGCGCGCCCTGTCCCAGCGCATGATCGAAGTGATCCAGCACCGGCAGCACGCTGTTGATCACCCCCGTCGCCCCCTGCCGCTTGGCCTCCTGCTCGTTCTGCAGGGCCCGCCTCTGATAGTTCTGAAAGTCCGCCAGCGACCGCTTCCACTGCGTCACCGCCTCATCGCGCTCACGCGTCAGCCGGAGCACCTGCTCGTGGAAGTCCTCGTCCGAGTGGGGCGCACCCGCCGCGCCGCCGTTCTCCGCCGGCTCCGGCGAGTTCTCTGGTTGGGGCTTGCGTCCGAACATGCTGCCTCCGCTCCTGCCGACCATTCGGAACCCTCATCGTTGGCCGCCCGCTCGCCCGAATCCTGTTTTCAGGCCTTTCCCCGCAGAGTCTCCCGCACCGAATCGAAGAATCCCTTCTTCGGCGGGGCCACGTTCAGGTTCTCCGTCGCCGCGTAGTCCCGCAGGTGCTTCTCTTGCTCGTTCGTCAGTTTCTTCGGGATTTCCACGCTCGCCACCACCACCAGATCGCCGCGCACCCCGTTCCGCAGGTCCGGCAGCCCCGCCCCGTCCACGCGGAAGAGCGTCCCGTGCTGCGTCCCACGCGGGATCGTCACCGTCTGCTCCCCGGCGAGCGTCCTGATCACCACCTCCGCCCCCAGCGCGGCCTGCGCGAAGTTCACCGGCATCTCCATCACCAGGTGGTCCCCCTCGCGCCGCAGCCGCCCGTGGGCCTGCACCCGGACCACCACGTGCAGATCGCCCCGCAGCCCCTCCCCGCCCGCCGAAGCCTCCGGCGGCGGCGGCTCCCCCTCGCCCCGCACACGCACCGCCTGCCCGTCGTGGATCCCCGGCGGGATCCGCACCGCGATCTTCCGCTTGCGCGGCACGCGCCCCTTCCCCCGGCACGCATCACAGAACTCCTTCACCACCTGCCCGCGCCCCCCGCACGCCGGACACCCCACCACCATCCGAAACATCCCGCCCAGCCCCGACTGCTGCACCTTGCCGTGCCCATCGCACGTCGGACACTTCTGCGGCTTCGTCCCCGCCTTCGCCCCGGACCCGCCGCACTTCTCGCACACATCCATGCGGGTGAACTCGACGGACTTCTCCACGCCCGAGAGCACCTCCTCGAGCGTGATCGAGACCTCGGTCTCCAGGTCATACCCGCGCGCCGGGCCGCCCCGCCCCTGATGGCCGAACCCGCCCCCGCGCCCGCCGCCCCCGAAGATGTCGTTGAACATCGAGAAGATGTCCTCGACGTTCATGTGCCGGAAGTCGTGCGTCGCCGGCCCCCCGCCGCGCTTGAGCCCCTCGTGCCCGTGCGTGTCGTAGATCTTCCGCTTCTGACCGTCCGAGAGCACCTCGTACGCCTCGGCGCACTCCTTGAACTTGATCTCCGCCTCGGCGTCCCCCGGATTCCGGTCCGGGTGATACTTCATCGCCATCCGCCGGTACGCGCGCTTGATCTCCTCGCCGTCGGCGGTCTTCTCGACGGAGAGCACCTCGTAGTAGTCGCGCGTGACAGATGCCATTTATTGGTCCGCCTCGATGCTGTCCTGGGCAATATTCACCGCCGTCGCCCCGTCGAGCAACTCATCGCTGTACTCATCAAAGTACGCCCCGCCCACGCACTCCGCAAGCGCGGCCGAAGCCGCCGTCGCCGCGTGCGACTCGGCCACATCCGATCCGAACACGAAACTCACCACCACATCGTTCCCCTCCGGCAGCTTCACGCCCAGTTGTTTCGCCACCGGCTTGGCGTCCTCCACCATGCACTCAAACCCGCTCTTGGCGCCCTTGTACTTCGCGTTCAAGTACCCCGACTGCGTCGCCCAGTCGAAGTCGCCCAGCACAAGATCAAACCCGGCCTTCTTGATCGCGGCCTGCCACTGCGCCCGCGTGGGCAGCGAGGACTTCTTGCAACTGACATAGAGCGTGGCACTCATGGCGTTTCTTCCGTGCAGTAAGGTCGTGGATCCCTATTCCAGTCGTATCGAGGCAGTTCCAGATCCATGGGCTCGCGCCGGAAGCTCTTGTCATCCTCACTCCCGATCCCTCGCGCAAATCGGTCTCTCGCCTCCACAACGGACACCCGCCGCCACTCGGGCCCGCCCTCTTCCTCCCACGGGTCCTCGGTCTGACCCCATTTCGACGTGTTCCATGGATCCTCAACATCGCACACATCCAGCCAGCCACAAACAGCGCACGCTTCAAATGTGCACGGCCCCTCAATCATCGTGTGGTAGCCACAACAGGCACATGCTCCAAGCCCATCCGCATTGCGAGGCCAATCGACCTTCATCCTGGCAACAGCCAACTCTTTCTCAGGCAACTCATCTTCATCAGGAACAAAGCCAGCCCTGACCTGCTCGATGCTTGCCAAACTTCCATTCTCAAGCGCGAGGCGAAACCCGATCTCGCGATGCCCTCGTTCCTGCTCCTCCAAACAATCGAGCATGTCCCTGAGCCCCGCCTCGCAACACGCCGCGATCGCTCTGGTGATCGCGACCATGAAATCCGGATCGCGATCGAGGCTTCTGTTCCGCACGACCTCCGCGAGAGTGGCGATGTCCGGATGCATCTGCGACTGCCAAAGCCGGTTCTTTGCCATGAAGTTTCGCTGAGGTCGTCCGCGGCCAAAGCGCACGCTGTATGCGTCGTGCGTCGCATTCCGCTCCACAATGTGGGCGAGAAAGCGTCCAACTTGTTTGGAAGGGTCTTCTTCAGACATGCGATCCATCCTCGTCGCAACGCTTTGGCCGCGGCCGTCCAAAGAACCAAGCTCGCGGGCTACGCCACGCTGCCAACAACCGCCTCTTCCTTGTCTTTGATCTCCGCCACAAGGCAGTTCGTCGTCAGCATCAGGCCCGCGACCGACGCGGCGTTCACCAGCGCCGTCTTCGCCACCAGGGCCGGATCGATGATCCCCGCCTTGACCAGGTCCACATACTCGCCCGTCGCGGCGTTGTACCCGAACCCGCCCGAGCCTTCCTTCACCTTCTCAACCACGAGGTCGCCATCGACCCCCGCGTTCTCGGCGATCTGGTACACGCACGATTCCACGGCCTTGGCCACGATGTCGAAGCCGAACACCTCATCGCTCTTGGCCTTCTTCTTCGCCTCGTTGATCGCCTTCTGCGTGCGGAGCAGGGCCACGCCGCCGCCGGGGACATACCCCTCCTTCGCGGCCGCACGGGTCGCGTGCAGGGCGTCGTCCACGCGGTCCTTCTTCTCCTTCATCGCCGTCTCGGTCGCCGCGCCGACGTGGATGATCGCCACGCCGCCGGTGAGCTTGGCGAGGCGCTCCATGAGCTTCTCCTTGTCGTAGTCGGAGGTGCTCTTGTCGTGCTGGCTCTTGATCTGTCCGGCCCGGGCCTCGATGTCCTTCTTCTTGCCCGCGCCCTCGATGATCGTGCAGTTGTCCTTGTCCACCACGATCTTCTTGGCCGAGCCCAACTCGTTCAACTCGATCGAGTCCAGCGACCGGCCCAAGTCCTCCGCGAAGAACGTCCCGCCCGTGAGCACCGCGATGTCGCCCAGCATCGCCTTGCGGCGATCGCCGAACCCGGGAGCCTTCACGGCGCAGATCTTGATCGTCCCGCGCAGCCGGTTCACCACCAGCGCGGCCAGCGCCTCGTTCTCCACCTCTTCCGCGATGATCAGCAGCGGCGCGCTGCTCATCGCCACCTTGTTCAGCAGCGGCAGCAGGTCCGTCAGGTTCGCGATCTTCTTCTCGAAGATCAGCACCTTCGCGTTCTCGAGCACGCACTCGGCCGTCTTCGGGTCGGTCATGAAGTACGGCGAGATGTACCCCTTGTCGAACTGCATCCCCTCCACGTAGTTCAGCGTCGTCTCGGCGCTCTTGCCCTCCTCCACCTCGCACACGCCCTCGGGGCCGACCTTGTCGATCGCCTCCGCGATGATCTTGCCGATCTCCGCGTCGTGATTGGCCGAGACGGTCGCGATCTTCTTGTAGTCCTCGAAGCCCTTGCACTTCACGGCCATCGCGTCGATCGCCGCGCCCGCCGCCTCGGCCGCCGCGTTGATCCCGCGCTGCACCTGCACCGGGTTGGCCCCGCTGGTGACGTAGCGCAGACCCTCGGAGAAGATCGCCTCCGCCAGCACCGTCGCGGCGGTCGTGCCGTCGCCGGCCTTGTCGGCCGTCTTCTTGGCGACCTCGTTGACCATCTTGGCGCCCATGCTCTCGAACGCGCCGGGCAGCGTGATCTCCTTGCTCACCGAGACGCCGTCCTTCGTGACGGTCGGCCCGCCGTAGGACTTCTGGATGATGACGTTCCGGCCGGTCGGCCCCATCGTCACCTTCACGGCCCGGGCCAGACGCCCGACGCCCTTCTTCATCTCGATCAGCGCATTGTCGTCGAACATGATCTGCTTGGCTGCCATGGTGTACCTCTTATGTGTTCAGAACCGTCTTCTTGGTGGTGGTGGAAACCCGCGCCGGCTCCGTCTGAGCCCCACGCGCCGATACTCGCTGTGAATCCGTTGCAATACCCGTGCCAATGCCCCCCACCCAAACCCCGTCCGCCTCATACCCCGCCCGCGCCATCGCCGCCCCCGCCGTCTCGTGGAACCACCGCCCCATCTCCGGCGTGAAATACCGCCGCCAGTCCCCCGCCTCCCCCTTGCGATAGAAACTCTTCACATCCTCGCGCCCGCCGAACCCCGGCGCCGTGTTGGTCTCCGCCGACACCCCCGCGGCCATCCCGGCCTCCAGCCCCAGATGCTCGTAGATCTCCCGGCGCACCCCCTCCACATCCGCCCGCAGCGCCTCGTACTTCACAAACTTCACGTACCCGCCAAACCCCTGGCTCGCCACGCTCTGCCAGATCCGATGATCGTGCAGGATGTGCTCCGACCAGAAGTTCGCGTAGTGCCGCACCCACGGCTCGTGGTTGAGCAGCGCCACCCCCGCCGCCACGTGCGCCTCCGCCGACCCGTCCAGCGTCGCCACCCGCGCTTGGAAGAACGCCCGGATGTGCTCCGGGATCACATCCGGAGCTTTCGTGTTGAGCAGGTGGAACGTGTACGACACCAGCACATCCCGCCCGTCCCGCTGGATCACGATGTAGCGCGCTTCCGGCGGCGAGATCATGATCCGGAACAGCCGCGGCGTGTGATCCCCCAGCACCGCGGGCAGCCCGGGCACCCCGACACTCCGTGGCCGGCCTCCGGGTACCCCGGCACTCCGTGACGGGTCTCCGGGCACCCCGACACTCGGTGGCGGGCCTCCGGGCACCCCGACACTCCGTGGCGGATTCTTCTCCGATGCCCGACCCGCGCACCGAATAGTCGCCCGCTCGATCAAACAGTTCCGAACAAGTTGCTGGAACGACTCCTCCGCCACGCTCTTCTGCGGCTCCAGCGCCCCCAGATACCACGGCAGGCTCGTGAACCCGTCCATCGCCCACCGCAGGATCAGGAAGTGGAACTCCCCATCGCAGAAGCAGTCCGGATGCAGGTTCAGCAGCGACGACACCCAGTTCGTCCCCGATCGCGGATGCCCCGAGACAAACACGTAGCGATGCCCAGCGCCCGTCGCGGGTGCAGCGCTCGCCTCGGTGTTGTTCTTCCGCCACGGGATCACCAGTTCGCATCCTTCTCGTAGCCGAGTTCAACCAAAGTGTCGTTCGCCTGATCCTTGAACCACGCCTTCACCTCGGGCGTGAAGTGCGCCACCCAGTCCCCCACCGCCCCCTTGCGGAACAGCCCGTGCGGGTTCTCCGTCGCCAGCGTCGGCCGCGTCCGCGACTCGGCGCTCAGCGGCCCCGCCTCCGCCGGATCGACCCCAAGGAACGCGTACATCGCCCGGCGCTGCCCCTCGGGGTCCGTGTGGATGTTCTCGTACCGCACCACGTGCACCCGCGCCTGCCAGTTCCACGCCCCGACGCCCGGCATCTCCTCGATCAGCCCCGCGTCGATCTTCTTCAGGCATTCCAAGTCCACCCGCAGGTGCCGCCGCCACCGCCCCGCCAGCCATCGCAACCACCGCTCGTTGCTCAGCAGCCTCTCCGGGTTCCTCTTGAAGAACTCCGGGTCCGCCAGAAACGCCGCCCGCGTCTCTCCCAGCTCCGCCGCGAACCCCCCATCGGTGTAGTTGAACCCCGCGTTCTTGAACTCTTGGTGGGCCCACGACACCACGATGTCCCGCGGATCGCGGATGATCAAAAAGTGCGGAGCCCCCGGCACAAACACCCGCACCGGGCGCGGCGTGCGATCCCCCAGCCACAGCGCCCCCGGCCGGTTCGCGCTCGACGCCCCGATGATCTCCTTCACCGACCGCTGGAAACTTGCCTTCGCCGCCGACCGCATCGGCTCCCGGCTCCCCGCGTGCCAGAACTTCCCCGTCAGGTCGTTGAGCGCGTTGTGCATCGACTCGAAGCGATACTCCCCGTCGATCCACACCTTCGGATGGAGTTTCAGCACCGCGTCCATCCAGTGCGTCCCCGAGCGCGGATGCCCGCAAAAGAAGAACACCCGGTGCTCGCGCCCGCCCACGTGCACCGTGTAGTTCGACGCATCGCGGCACGCCTCGAACTCCGCCGACCCGTACACAACCTTGTCGATCCCCGGCCGATGCCCCAACACCGGCTCCTCGGCCCGCACGCCCATCGCCCCCGCCGGCGCGCCGGCAGGCTCCGACGCGGGCATCGCCACGCGCAGCGCCTTCCTCACGATGGTCTTCAGGCCCTTGCTCACCACTGATCGTCCTTCTCGTATCCCGCCCGAACCAGCGCCTCCCCGGCCTCCTCCTTGAACCATGCCCGCTGCCTGTCCGTGAAGTACCCGCGCCAGTCCCCCACGATCCCCTTCCGATACAGCGCGTTCGGCCGCTCCTCGGCGAACCCGGCGGCCGTCCGCGACTCCGGGCCGATCGGCGCGGCCTCCGCCTCGTCCAATCCGAGAAACCCGTACAGCTCTTTCCTCGCCCCCGCCGTATCCGCGTGCACTCGCTCGTACACGAGCTGCAGCACGGGCGTCCCCGCCTCGCGCAGACGCGGCGCACCATCCATCTCCGCCGCGATCATCCCCGCCCACACCCTCGCCTGCGTCCGGAACCACCGCTCGTCGGCCAAGAGCCCCGAGCCCGGCCGGAGATACTCCTCCGGGTTGTCCTGAAAGTCCCCCGCCAGCCGCGCCGCCGAGTCCCGCACGTCCTTCGAGAGCCCCTCGGGCCGCTTGGTCCGCAGGTGGTGGAAGTTCCACGACACCATCACGTCCCGTCCATCCCGACGGATGTTCACGATCGGCGCGCCCGGCAACACCTCCGCCAGCGCACGCGGCGAGCGATCCCCGATCCACGTCGCCCCCGGCCGATCGCACGCCCCGAGCATCATCCGGCGCACCATCGCCTCGTACGACACATCCGCGATGGGCCGGATCGCCGGCGAGGCCCCCGCATAGAAGTCCCGCCCCAGCATGGCCCGGAACCCCGTCAGCAGGTGCTCGAAATGGAACTCCCCCTTCACGCACACCCGCCGGTGCAGCCCCAGCAGGTTCTGCACCCAATGCGTCCCCGACTTCGAGCACCCCGAGATGAAGAAGAACCGCCGACTCACGCCCTCGGACTCGATCGTCCAGGCGTTGCCCGCGGCCTCGTCCGCCGCACGCCACGCCTCAGCGCCGGGCGCACCAACAGCGCCCGGCGCGTCGATGCGCGCCACCTTGCGGAAGAGTTGTCCCAGCGCGCTCG
Source organism: uncultured Phycisphaerales bacterium (assembly GCA_937871915.1). GTDB lineage: Bacteria > Planctomycetota > Phycisphaerae > Phycisphaerales > UBA1924 > UBA4658. The sequence goes on along the minus strand of CALMPG010000128.1, from coordinate 15,455 downwards.
ACATCTTCGTGTTTCCGCGGCGGTCGCCGATCTCAGCCCCCGATCACGCCGAGCAGCTCGCTCTCGCGCACGATCAGGAACTTGTCGCCCTTGAGCTCAACCTCGGTCCCGGCGTACTTGCCGTACACCACGGTGTCGCCCTTCTTGACCGACATCTGGGCCCGGTTGCCGTTGTCCAGACGCTTGCCCGGCCCGGTCGAGATCACCTCGCCGCGCACCGGCTTCTCCTTCGCCGACTCGGGCAGATAGATCCCCGAGGCCGTCTTCGACTCGGCCTCGATGGGCTTGACAAGAACGCGGTCGTCCATGGGTTTGATCGCCATGCTCGTTTCTCCTGTTTCAAATGCGTGCCGTTGGTGCCTGTTCGCCAGAACTTCTTAGAACCCCATCCCGCCCATGCCACCCATGCCGCCCATCCCACCCATGCCGCCCATGCCCGGCATCCCGCCGCCGCCACCATGGCCGTGGCCATGGTCGTGATCGTGGTCGTCGCCGTCCTTGGGCTTCTCGGTGATCAGGCAGTCGGCCGTCAGCAGGATCGTCGCCACGCTGCACGCGTTCTGCAGCGCACACAGGTCCACCTTCGCCGGCGTCAGCACGCCCTGCTTGAGCATGTCGCCATACTCGAGCGTCAGCGCGTTGAACCCGAAGGCCGGGTGCTTCTCCCCGCCCTCCTCGATCTTCGCCGCCACGACCGTCCCCTTCTCACCGGCGTTGTCCGCGATGGTCTGCGCCGGCACCGCCAGCGCCTTGTACACCACGTCCACGCCCGCCGCGAAGTCGTACCTGCACCGCCCGATGTCGTCCGAAGTCTTGTCGTCGCCGCTGCCGCCGTACACCGCCCTGTGCTCCTTCATCGCGGCCACCGCCTTCCGGGCCCGGATGAACGACACGCCGCCGCCCGGCACCACGCCCTCGGCCACGGCCGCGCGGGTCGCGTGCAGCGCATCCTCGAAGCGGGCCTTCTTCTCCTTGAGTTCCGCCTCGCTCGCCGCGCCCACGTTGATCTGGGCCACGCCGCCCGAGAGCTTCGCCAGCCGCTCCTGCAGCTTCTCCCGGTCATAGTCGCTCGTGGTCGCGTCGATCTCCCGCCGGATCTGCTCGATCCGGCCCTGGATGTCCTTGGTCCCGCCCGCGCCCTCGATGATCGTCGTGTTGTCCGCGTCGATCTCGACCTTCTTGGCCATCCCGAGGTGGGCCAGATCGACCTTGTCGAGCTCCATCCCCACGTCCTTCATGATCGGCGTCGCCCCGGTGAGCACCGCGATGTCCTCGAGCATCGCCTTCCGGCGATCCCCATACCCCGGCGCCTTCACGGCGCACACCTGCAACGTGCCCCGCAGCTTGTTGATCACCAGCGTGGAGAGGGCCTCGCCCGACACATCCTCGGCGATGATGAGCAGCGGCTTCTTCGCCTGCATCACCTTCTCCAGGAGCGGCACCAGCTTGCTCACGCTCTCGATCTTGTCCTCGTGGATCAGCACCAGCGCCTTGTCGAAGGCGCAGGTCATGTCGTCCACGTTCGTCACGAAGTTCGGCGACAGGAACCCGCGGTCGAACTGCATGCCCTCCACCACGTCCACGGTCGTGTCCTGGCTCTTGCCCTCCTCGATCGTGATCACCCCGTCGTTGCCGACCTTCGCGAACGCATCCGCGATCACCTTGCCCACGCTCGGATCGTTGTTCGCGCTGATCGTCGCGATGTTCTGCACGTCCCCGCTCTTGGGAGACTTGTCGATCGGCTTGGCCAGTTTCTTGATGTCCGCGGAGGCCGCCTCAACGGCCTTGCGCATCCCGCGCACCAACTGGTTCGCGTCCACGCCCGCCGCCACATACTTGAGCCCCTCGCGGAACAGCGCCTCGGCCAGCACCGTCGCCGTCGTCGTCCCGTCCCCCGCGTCATCGCTCGACTTGCTCGCGGCCTCCTTCACCAGCCGCGCACCCATGTTCTGCCCCTTGTCGCGCAGCTCGATCTCCTCGGCCACGCTCACCCCGTCCTTCGTCACCGTCGGCCCGCCCCAGGACTTGTCCAGGATCGCATTCCGACCCCGCGGCCCAAGCGTGCTCTTCACCGCCCGGGCCAGCTTCTCCACCCCGGCGAGCAGGGCCTGACGTGCCTCGACATCAAACGTGAGTTCCTTGACGGCCATGTGACGAGTCTCCTTCGGTCTTGGTGGCACGGGCATCCGGCCCGCGTGCTTGTCGGTTGCGATTCCAGCCCGGCCCAGCGGCAACCACCGCGCCGGTGTCCCCCAACTCAATGGCAAGCCGGATGCCAGACGATAGGGAATCAACCCCATCCCGAACGGCATAGTCGAGTGCCTTCCCTCCCCGTCCGCCGGCGATTCCTCCGTCACAAACCCCGCCGCTCCCGCCCTCCCCTGCCGCTTTGGCAGACCCCTCCCCATCATCATCAACCACCCCGGCCCGCCCACCTTCGCCCACGCACCTCCACCCTCGCCCCTCCCCCTTCCGCCCTCCGCCGTCCGCCCTCGCGCACCGCCCCTTTCCCGCCGAACGGTATCTGCTAGGATCGACCCCCATGACCCCGTCCCCGCTCACCACCCTCGCCGCCACCGATCTCCATTCCTACATCGCCGTGATGATCCTCATCACCATGGCCGTGGTCTTCGGCATCTTCAACGTCCTCGCCAGCCTCGTCATCGGCCCCCGGCGCGACGGCCCCACCAAGTCCGCCTCCTACGAGTCGGGCATGGACGCCATCGGCACCGCCCGCAAGCGCTTCAACATCCGCTTCTACATGATCGCGATGATCTTCCTCGTCTTCGACATCGAGATCATCTTCCTCTACCCCTGGGCCGTCACCTTCCCCAACCTCGTCCACGGCTCCGATCAGTCCTTCCTCTGGCTCGCCCGCATCCTGTTCTTCGTGTTCACAACCGTGATCGCGTACCTCTACGGCATCCGCAAGGGCGTCTTCAAGTTCGACTGACCCCCCCCTCCCCCAACCACCCCCCACGCCCGGGATGAGCCGGTTCCCCCGGCGAATCCCGCGGATATTCCGAAGCCAAGCCGTCCCGCCCGCAACGCCCGAATCGCGCCGGCGCGCGCGAGCCCGCTTCAACGCGCTCATAACCACGCGCCGCCCCGTGGCTTCCCCTTCAATCCCACGTCCCACGCCCAGTTATCCCACGTCAAGGCCGGGTTCCGGTGAATCCCACCGTCGGCTCGCCGATAGTCCCCGTGTCCGTCCCCACCCCAGCACCGGACCACGAAGCGCCATGAACTCCGCGCCAACAAAGACCGACGCGCTCAAAGCCCTCATCGCCGCACGCGCCATCCGCGCGCTCTTCCAACCCATCGTCGATCTCAACGACGGCATGATCGTCGCCCACGAGGCCCTCTGCCGCCCCCTCCCCGACACCGGCTTCGCCAGCGCCGACGACCTCTTCCACTCCGCCGACGAGTGCGCCCTCCTCTGGGATCTCGAGCAGGTCACCCGCGCCGTCGCCATGCAGGCCGCCGCCGATTGGCCCCGCGACGTCCGCCTCTTCCTCAACACCTCTCCCAGCGTCTTCGCCGACGAGCGGTTCGCCCGCACCCTCGCCGACAACCTCGCCCGCGTTCCCGGCCTCGACCCCGACCAGATCGTCCTCGAGATCACCGAACGCTCCGAGTCCACCTTCGACCACACCCTCCTCCGCCAGGTCACCCTCGCCAAGGAGGCCGGCTTCAACATCGCCATCGACGACGCCGGCGCCGGCACCAGCGGCCTCAACCGCATGATGCAGATCCGGCCCCACTGGATCAAGCTCGACCGCCAGCTCGTCTCCGGCATCGACACCGACTCCTACAAGCAGAACCTCGTCCGATTCTTCGTCCACTTCGCCCGAATGAGCGGCGTGAGCATCATCGCCGAGGGCATCGAGACCTCCCCCGAACTCGCCACCCTCATGGGCCTGGGCGTCCGCTTCGGACAGGGCTACTTCCTCGCCCGCCCCGGCGAGCGGGCCTCCACCATGGACCACGCCTGTGCCGCGGCCGTCCGCGAGCGCTGGGCCTCCGTCGAGGCCGGACTCCCCGCCGATCCCCACTCCCTCCCCATGGTCCGCCTCTGCACCGGCGTCCTCGTCATCGAGGCCAGCCTCACCTCCGTCGCCGAGGTCGCCTCCCAGCTCACCAAGAACCCCGACCACTCCGGTGCCGTCGTCACCGAGGGCCGCCGGCTCATCGGCTGGGCCGACCGACGCTCCGTCATGGCCGCCTCGCTCGACTCGGGCGCAAACGGCCCCATCACCGCCATCACCCGCCCCGCCGTCTGCGCCCTCTCCCCCGACGCCACCGTGCAGGAGGCCCTCCAGTTCGCCTGCACCCGCGAGGACGACGATCTCTCCCAGCCCCTCATCATCGCCGCCGGCCCCGAGGTCGTCGGCGTCGTCCACATGCGCGAACTCCTGCGCGCCGCGGCCTGCGACGCCCGCCCGGGGACGCGACAGCGCGCCACCGCCACCGGCCTCCCCGCACGCGTCCGCGCCGACCAGCACCTCGAACTCATGATCGCCCGAGGCCAGGACGCCGCCCTCCGCCTCTCCAGGGACTACCACGCCGACGCCGCATTCATCGACGTCCGACGCTTCGCCGACTACAACTCCCTCTTCGGCTACGAGATGGGCGACCGCCTCATCCGCACGCTCGGCGAGCAGATCGACTGCTCCGTCGCCCGCTCCGGCGAGGCCGCCGGCGGCGTCTTCCTCGCCCACCTCGGCGACGATCGCTTCCTGCTCACCGCCCGCGCCGGCCTGCTCGCGCCGCGACTCCGCCTCCTCCTCCAGGCCTTCGAGCACACCGCCGCGACGCTCACCGACCCCGCGCTGCTCGCGCATCCCGCCGCCGACCCCGGCACGCCCGGCAACGCCGCCGCCACCGGCCCCCGCCTCGGCCTGCGCATCCTCCACCTCCCCGCCGTCTTCGACCGCGTCGCCCACCCGCGCGAGGTCTACCGGATCGAGCAGCAACTCCGCCAGAAGGCCCGCAACCAGGAGCGCACCATGGTCGGCGGCGGCTCCCTCTTCATCACCGACGAACGCGTCGGCCGCGCCCGGGCCATGCGCGCCGCGGCCTGATCCGCCGATCCGCCACGCGATCGCCCAACGCGAACCCGCCTCGCGCGATCGTCTCGCGCTCCCCGCCTCGTTCCCGCGCGCCGCCACGCCGAAAACTCGATGCCGCGCCCGCGTGCCATAAGCGATCACGCCCCTAGCATCACCATCACACCCCGCCAGGCACAGGGAGCGCCGCCATGACGCCGCAACTCATCAAGCTCATCGCCCGCTTCGTCCACGCCGACACCGGCCTCCCCCTCACCGGCCCCGGCCTGCGGGCCCGCTTCTACGACGCCGACGCCCTCACCTCCGACTTCCTCGGCCAGTCCGCCCTCTCCCACGACGGCGTCGCCGAGGTCATCTTCAACGCCGACGACTTCCAGACCGGCCTGCTGGGAAAGATCTTCGATCGCTTCAAGGAACGCAAGCCCGACATCTACTGCGAGATCGCCGACAAGAACGGCGACGCCATTTTCCGCTCCACCGTCCAATGGAACGTCGACCCCCTTCACGTGGACGAGGTCACCAGATCAACCAACCCGACACTCGATCTGGGCACCTACCGGTTCCGGCGCGGCCAAGGGCTCATCCCCCCCGGCCCCATGGCCGGCATTCCCCGCCCGCCCATGTAGGCCACCGAGCCCCACGATCGCCCCGGGACCCCGAACAACCGCGAGCATCGGCCCACCCCGTCCGCCGCCGCCGGTCGAATACGATCCGCCATGAAGAAGGCCACCCTCATCCTCGTGCTGGTCCTTTCCGTCATCGCCATCGTCCTCGCCCTGATGAACTTCGGCGAGGTCACCGTCAGACTCCTCTTCGCGACTGTCACCACGCCCCTGGCCTTCCTCGTCCTCCTCGTCTTCGCCATCGGCGCGATCGTCGGCGCCGGCGCGGCCCTCATCCTCACCGCCAAGTCGAAGCCTCCGCGCCCGCCCGCGTGATCTCGCCCTCCCGTGCCCACACCGCGCCGTCGTTTCCGCGAGACTCCCCCAATGGCCAAAGCCGACAAACCCCACCGCCGCACGCCCACCGACGACGAGCCCACGCGATCCTTCAAGCGTCTGCAGGACCACCTCGCCCGCGCCGAGTCCGAAGAGTCCTGCGCCCTGTTCCACCAGATGGTCGCCACCCGCTGGGTCCCGCGCCGACCCGATCTGGTCCCCTGGCTCGAGGAACGCATCGGATCCCGCGCAACAACCCTCCTCGTCGGCCATTTCGCCCGGCTCCCCTGCCACTTCTGCCACGGACAGCTCTCCGTCTGCGCCGCCTGCAACGGCGACGGCGTCGCCGGCCCGGGGCGCGCCTGCCCCGTCTGCGCCGGCCTCGGCGCCGCCCGCTGCGAGGCCTGCGACGGCTCCGGCCTGGTCAACTACGAATCCGTTCCGGTCGGCCTCCGCCACGCCGTCCTCCGCCACCGCCTCGCCGACGCCGCCCACCACCTCCGCGCCGCCAGGGCTCGCCCGCGACTCCCAAGCGTGGACTCCCTCCACGACCGCGCGATGGTCATCCTCGGCGCCCGCGCCGTCCTCGACAGCGCGCTCCGCGCCGCCCGCGCCGGCTCTCCCAACGCCCTCTCCGCCCCCGACTTTGTCCCCAGGGCCTCCTACGCCCACGTGAAGCGCCTGTGCGCCACGCTCGCCGCCGACTCGGAGGCCGCCCTGCGCCAGGCCCTCGCCGACCTCGCGGCCGAGTACGAGCGCCTCGGCGCCCGCGATCGGTCCGGCTCCGAAACCGCCCGGCACCTCGGGGCACACCTGCTCCACGTCGCCGGACAAACCCGGTTCAAGAGCCCGCTCCTGATCCGCAAGGACCTCGAGCGCATCGCCTGACTCAGGTCCGCCACGATCCCCACCCGCTCACGGACATCCGGCAAACCACAGATTGAGGAACTCGAAGATGTCCCGCACATCCACCACGCCGCTCCGGTCCGTGTCCACCGCGCACGACGGAGACACCGGCCCGGGCGAGGCGATGATCATGGCCACCGGGTTCCGCACCGCGATCCTGAACGCATAGTCGCGCATCGTCGGCGCCCACGCCTGCTGCACCGGCGGCGCGCCCGCCACCGCCAGCCTCGCCACGCCCGGCTCGAGCACGTACGTGCACGGCGCGTCGCACGACGCCGCGTTGGCGAAGTACGCCCGTCCGTTCGCGTTGCCGACGTTCCGCGATCCCGCCGAGAACCACAGCGTCCGCCCCGGGGCCAGCGTCGGCATCGTCGGCCCCCAGAACTCCAGGTGGTACCCGCTCATGAGCACCCCCTCGATCACGGCCGTCTGTCCCGTCGCCGTCGTCCGGTTGGGCGAGAGCGAGTGCACGAGCGAGCCCGGCAGATTCCCCGCCGGCCGATTCGTGTCCGGGTCCGCCGCCCCGCACACGTTCTCGTACACCTCGATGAACCCGATCACCGGGTCGCAGTTGCTCCATATCCACGCGTCGAGGTGGCACACCGCCTGCGCCACGCACGACTTGACCACAAAGTCGTCGGCCGTGCGCGTCTGCACACCGCCCACCACGTCCATCGAACTCGATCCCCCCTTGCCCGGGCCCAGGTCCGGCCCGCCGTTGTCCCAGATGATCGGGCACGACTCCCCGCGCAGCTCGTACGCCACGTTCACGCACCCGATGCAGCACTCCGAGATCGGCCCCCACGGGCCCCACACCGGCGACGGCGGAACCGGCGAGTACGCCCCCTCCGCCTTCACCGGCACCGAGCCCAGGATGTTCCCAGTCCCCGGCGCGGCCACCCAGTACGACAGGTCCGCGCCCCGCAGCGAGATCCCCACCAGCGACACCCAGTACGTCTTCCCCCCGCTCCCCCCGTCGAGCCACAGCGCATCGTCGCAGAAGTCGAAGCGATACTTGACCAGGTCAAACCCGCCCGACGCGGGCGTCGTCGAGAGAATCACCGGATCCAGATACGTCTTGAACGGCGCCAGCGCGGGCGCCCCGTTGCAGTCCTCGTAGAAGTCCAGCCTCGCCTTCCGCAGCCCCGGCGGCGAGTCCGTGAGCATCCACCCGCAGAACCCGTACACGTGATGGATCTGCGCCTCGCACACGAAGAAGTCGTCCGCCACCCGCTGCCCCCCCGGCCCGGCCGCGCCGCCCAGGTGCGAGAGCTGCCCGTTGAGCGTGGCCGCCGATGCCGGGTCCACCATCGGCCCGTTGGCCCAGAAGCACTCGCACTCATCCGGGATGAAGTTGTGATTGCAATCGAGGCTCACCCCGTTGAGAATGTCGCAGATATCCGCCTGCCCGTTCCCGTTGCAGTCCGGATCGTCGAACGTGATCGTCGTCGGGCACGCCCCGACATTGGTGTGGCAGTCGGTCGCGAACACCGTGATCGGGATCGGCACGTTCACCGGCGGGCACGTGAACATCGTCTGCGAGAGCGACAGCGTCACCGCACACCCCGGCCCCTGGCAGTTGTCCGTCGCGCTCGCGTTGAACGTCGCTGGGGTCACCGTCGCCTGGCCCATCAGGTCCAGCGTCGCCGACGCCGCGCTGCACATCACCACCGGCGCCTCCGTGTCGTTCACCCGCACGTCGTACGTGCAGGTCCCCGACATGTTCCCCGACGCGTCCGTCGCCCTCGCCGTCACCGTCGTCGTCCCCACCGGGAACAGGCGCGGCGAGGTCGCGGGATTGCCCCCGATCGTGTACGACACCGTCGCCCCCGGGCAGTTGTCGCCCGCCGTCGCGTTCAGCGGCAGCGTCGCCCCGCACACGCCCGGATCGTTCGGCACCGACACGTTCGGCGGGCACATCACCGTCGGATTCTGAGTGTCGTTCACCGTCACCGTGAAGGCGCACATCTTCACCGGCCCGCCCCCGTCGCTCGCCGTGCACGTCACCGTCGTCATCCCCACCGGGAAGAACGCCGGCGAGGTGATCACCACCGCGCCCGCGACGCACTCGATCGTCTCCCCCGGCGCCGCCGTCACCACGAACGCCACGCTCGCCCCGCACACGTTCGGATCGTTGTTCACCGTGATGTCCCCCGGGCACGTCAAGGCCGCGTTCCGAACCGCCGCGTTCGCGTCCACCAGCCCCCACCCGAAGCCCGTGTCGTATCCCGCCGGACCAAGGTCCCGCGCCGTCGCCTGCATGATCTGCTCGACCTCCGGCGCCGTGAGCGTCGCCCGCCGCGACAGGATCAGCGCGGCCACGCCCGCCGCGTTCGGCGAGGCGAACGACGTCCCGTTCACGCACGCGTAGTCCCCGCTGGCGTACCCATCCGAACCCGTCCGGTCGGTCGTCGCGATGTCCACGCCCGGCGACGAGAAGTCCGTGCCCGGCCCGAACTGGCTCGACGAGGTCCGCGTCCCGTCCCGCTGCATCGAGGCCACCCCGTTCACCGACGGCGAACTCGCCGGATACGCGATCGTGCTCGCCCCGCTGTTGCCGTTGGACGCGAAGTGCACCATCCCCGCCGCGTACGTCGTGGTGTACGCCGTGTCGATCGCCCCGTCCTGCCCGAACCCGTTGCTGTTGTTCGTCACCCGCGCCGAGATCCCCGCCGCGAAGTTCAGGCAGTCCACCATCCACGAGCTCATCATCGTGAACATCCCGTCGCACGGAACGTTCGAGTTGTTGAACTTGCACGGCGCAACGCGGCACCCCGGCGCCACCCCCGCGACGCCCAGGTTGTTGTTGATGATCGCGCTGATGCACCCCGCCACCGCCGTCCCGTGGTCGTCGCACCCGTTGATCGGCCCGCCCGCGCCCCCGTTGCCCGTCGCGTCAAAGCCCCCGGCAAGGTTCAGGTCCGGGTGGTTGAGCTGCGTCCCGTTGTCGAACACCGCCACGATGATCGCGTTCGACCCCGTCGTGATGTCCCACGCCGGCACGCACTGCATGTCGAACCCCGCCAGCCCGCCCGGCGACGGAGTTCCGTTGCTGCAGTCGTTGTTCCCGAGGTTCTGCTTGTCCCACTGGTTCGGGAAGAAGTTATCGTTCGGCACCAGGTTGCTCGTCCCCGTCATCACCCAGTCCGGCTGCGCAAACGTCACGTCCCCGCGCTGCGCCAGCGCGTTCGACGCCGCCAGCACCTCGAACCCGTTCTTCGAGTCCGGCGTGAACCGGTCCACGTTGGGCAGATAGTCGCGCGTCCGCAGCTTCCCCGGCGCGCCCGCCAGCGCGATCCCGTCCCGGTCCGCCGGCGCCTTCGCCCCCACGAACCCCACGATCAAGTCCCGCGTCACCCAGCGCGGCCCATACTCGTCCACGAACACCGGTGACGCAAACGCGACCCCCGGCCGCGACGCCAGCACGCTCACCAGTTGCTCCATCGTCCGACCGCCCGCGGCGGGGACATCCACCAGATACCACGGCTCAATCGCCGACAGTTTCGCGCCCGCGGGATCAAGCCCCGCCGCCTTGAGCGCGCCGTTTCGCGCCGCCGGATCCCGGCACTCCACCGCCACCCGCGTCGAGTCCAGGCTCAGGGATATCGCCCGCTTGTGGTAATAGCGAACATACGCGCTCCCCTTCGTCGCCTGCGCGCCCGTCGGCGCTCCCGTCACGTCCCCGTTCGCACGCACCGAGAGCCCCGCGGTCGCACCCACCACCGCCAGACAGGAAACGACCGAAACGACTCGACTGCTGCAATAGGTCCGCATCGGAGTCCCTTTCGAGAGCGTTTTCAGAAAACCCACGCCGGCGGGACGTGCGCCATCGCACGAGCCCCGGACCACCCCAACCGGCGATCCTAAAGACTCTGATCAATTCCGCAATCCCCCCAATGGGGGTTTTCTCGAATTGGTTGAGCAAGCGATCGATACGCGCACACACACGATTCGGACGCACCCTCCGTCCGCTGTGGAAGATGAGCACGTCTCCTCCATCTCGTCGCGCCAATCGCCCCAACAAGAAAACCGACCCCGCCCATGCGGGCGGGGTCGGTCCAAAGGTGTTCCGATCTGTCGGCCCTGGGGCCGCGCGGGCTACGGGCAACCCGCGAACCACGCGTTCAGGAAGTCGAAGATGTCGGCGACCTCGAGGGTGCCGCTGGCGTTGAAGTCTGCGGGGCAGGCATTGCCCACCGGCGTGCAGCCGGTGATCGTGAGGATTCGGTTTGCCGGCGTTCCGTTGATGTCGGTGAACGTGCCGCCGACAAAGAGCTTCGAGCCCGAGCCGTCGTCGTACTGCAGCATCTCCTGGATGCTCTGGGTCGTACTGCCCGAGGCGGTGCCGATCCCGCTGCCGGCTACTTCCTTGAACCGGCCGTTCTCCAGACGCATGATCAGCGGCGTGCCGACCCCGCCCCCGAAGAGCCGAACCTGAACGAGAATCGTCGTGCCCGTTCCGTCGTTGTACAGCCCGATCGAGTTGACCGTCGCCGAGGCCACACTGGGGTTGTCCAGGAAGCCGGGAATCGCCTTCCACGACTTGCCGTTCCAGCGGTTCACGCTCGAAGGGGTCAGCGTGGGATCGACCACGACCAGACCGCCCGCCGCGTACAGCGCGGGGCCCGTACCGTCGTCGAAGACCACCAGATCGCGCGCGTACGAAGATCCGCCCGAGGTGATGTAACCCCCGCCCACGCTCGACCACGCCGTGCCGTCGAACGCCGCGATGTGCTTCGTACCCGCCACGCCCCCGATCGACACGAAGTTCCCGCACGCGTAGAGCTTCTCCGACACCCCGTCGTTGTAGACCTGCAGGTCGAACACGTTGGACCCCACGCCCAGGGCGCTCGCGCCAACATCGACCCAGTCGTTGGTCCCCGGCACGTACTTGGCGATGGAGATCCCGCCGCCCGTGCCCATGTTCGGGAAGTTGCCGCCCGCATACAGCTCGCCCTTGTAGACCGCCAGCGCCCACACCGTGTAGGCGCCCACATCGACATCCTTGAGGTTCACCGACTCATAGGCCGTGCCGTTCCAGCGAATCACACCGCGCGACACAACCCCGGTGCCGTCACCGTCGAACTGACCGCCGATGTACAACGCGCCGTTGAACTCCACCGCCGCGTTGACCTGGCAGGACCGGTACACCGGGCTGCCCGCCACCATGTCGATGAGAAACAACCCGCCGCCGACCTGGGCGAAACTCGTCCCGTCCCAGGTCGCGATGCTCGCCGTGCCCGCCACGCCCCCGATCGTGTCGAACGACCCGCCGACGTACAACTTGGTCGTCCCCGGCGAGCCGACATCCGACGGCCGGAACATCGAGACGAAGTTGCTCCCCGTCGCAACCGCGGGCCCGGGCGTGCCCAGACCAAAGTCGTACACAAAGTTGCAATGGTCCGCCATCGCGACCGACGAGCCCACCAGGGCCGCCGCGCCACAGCACAAAGCGTGAATCTTCCGCATGTTGAAACCACTCCTCTTCTAAAGCCTTGAACAAACCCGCAGGTCCGGGCACACGTGGCCCGGCACTCAACAACCCGGAATCGCCGCGGCAAACAGCCGCCGGGCGAAAACTATCACACCCCTCCCGGCCAACCAGCCAATCAAATCCGACCGCGCACTTCTCGGGAAAACCTCCGAGGGTTTACGGCCGGCGCACCGGCTCGGCCCCGCCGAAATCGACCCCCCGAACTCCCCATCGCGTCCACCGATACCGCCCATCCACCACGTCGCCGAACGCCGTGCCCGACTTCGGCGCCGGGTCGTCGAACTGCATGACGCGATAGAAATACACCGTCGCCGCCGACATGCTCGACGGATTCAACGGATCCCACCCGCGATTCGAGTCGCGCGTCTTCTTCACGCGAACCGAGCCGTCGGCGAACACCAGCGGCTGCGCGGAGGTCAGGTACGCATAGAACGACGTCCGGCGCGACACGTGCCGGTCGAACAGGTCGAAGTACACGACCTTCTGCGAAGGGAAGGCGAAGTCGTCGATGCGGCGGTTCACGAACCTCGTCGTGCCGTAGTGGCTGTACAACCGGTAGTCCGTCTGCGATTGCGAGATCGTCTGGTCCGGCTGGTCGGACGACCAGACCGCGGGAACCAGCTGATAGCTCGACCAGTTCGGCAGCATCTGCCGGTACTCCGCCGAGCCGTCCAGCGGCGCCTGCTGCGACGACACCAGCGCCTCGATGTCCTCGGGCTGTGTCTTGGCCCAGATCGCCGGATACCGGTCCTCCGGACACACCACGCCCTCCACCGGCAGCTTGCCCGACCCGATGTACCCCCCGTCGGCGAGCACCATGTGCGTGAAGTTGCGGTCCATGATGCGTCCGTCGAACCTCGGCTGGTTGCGCGACGTCATGCGTCGGACAATGTCCGCCGCCTGGTCGCAGTGCGCATCCGTCGAGTTCGTGGACTGGTTCAACTCCGGCCACTGGCTGTGCTGATCCCCCGGCTGCCAACTGAACGCCGCCAGCCACCCCTTGGCGTCGCTCGCGTACGAGTAGAACGCCGTCCCCAGCTGCGACATCGACGCCTGGCACCGCACCATCCTCGCCGCCCGACGGGCCTGTCCAAGCGCGGGCAACAGGATGGAAATCAGCAGCGCGATGATCCCGATCACCAGCAGCAGCTCGATCAGCGTGAATGCGCCGCGAATGTCCCCGTGTTGTGTTGAGCGATAGGGAATGGTCCGAGGTTCCTTTTCCGAAGCGATGGCGTCACGGCCAAGCCACGAGCGAATCTCGCGGACACCACCACGTGGACATCAAGAGAAAGCGAAGACTCGAACCGGCGACACAGCACAGCCCCACGAATGGCCGAACGGCGCTCTAGTCATACGGCGACCGCCCCATCAAGTTCCGCGGTGCACGCGCTCCACGCACACTTCAAGGGTTTGCCCCCGATCGCACGACGAAACCTTGCTCTCGGTTGTGCGATCCTGGTCCTTGAACACCAGACCATCCGCGCCTCGCTCGCTCCGCGTTGCCCCTGAGGGTCCACCACGCATCCTCGCGTATCCTGTGCTCGTGTCCGCCGCATCCACGACTCCCGCTCCGCTCCGCGCCTCACTCGGCACACGCCTCTTCGCCGCCGCCCTCGCCGCGGCCGCGCTCGCCGTGCTCATCACCGCCGCACTCATCCACCCCGACCCCACCGGCACCGGCACCCATCGCCAACTCGGCATGCCCGAGTGCGGCTGGCTCGTCATCACGGGATACCCCTGCCCCACCTGCGGAATGACCACGGCATTCTCCGCCGCCGCCCACGCCGCGCCGTTCACTTCCATCAAAGCCCAGCCCTTCGGCGCGGCCCTCGCCCTCGCCACCGCCGCCTTCTTCTGGGCCGCGCTCCATGTCGCCGTTTTCGGATCCATGCTCGGTCGCCTCTTCGAGCGCGTGCTGGCCCCCAAAGTCCTCGTCCCCACGGCCCTCTTCTTCCTCGCCGCATGGGCGTTCAAGGCCTACCTCGTGCGCATGGGCTGAGCGCAGCGCCGGGACATTGCATTATCTTCGAACGGGCGTTGAACGAGGAAGGCGGTGATCAATCTTCGGAGCGGTCGAAGGAATCGCCCCTGCAAAGAAGCCTGGTTGGTCAACTCAATCGCGCCGCGTTTCTTCGACACACCCGAGGATCGGAGTTGCGCGTCAAGCCTGTTTGAGTTGGGGACAGGGACTTCCAAGTAGCAGTCGTGCCGTTACTTGTGTTAGAACACTCAATCGCGTTTACACAGTCTTGCTGGATGGCTCGCGAGTTATCCACAGACTTGCAATGGCCCATTGGAGTCGGTATGTTGTTCGCTCATGTGTCGGGGAACTCGCCAAGATGCGCCGAACCCCTGTTGTCGAACATCATTCGTCGAACCAGGAGGCCGAGTATGCGCATCACGGCGTTTGTTGGCGCTTGTATCCGATCGTTCATGAATCGCGGTGCAGGCGGAGGGTGGCGAATGAACGTCGCGGGCACAGTGCTTCCTGTGTTCGCGGTGATCGCGGGCCTCTGCATTTGCAGCAACGCACGGGCCCAGTGTCCGGGGCGATGGTTGGTGGACCTTCCCGGCGTCGAAGCGAGGGTGCTGGCCCTGACGGTTTGGGACCCGGACGGCAGTGGTCCGCTGTCGCCTGTGCTCGTAGCGGGTGGCGATTTTGTGTCATCGAACGACATCAACTACATCGCGTTCTGGGATGGCACGACTTGGAACCCCATCACCACGGGGACCAACGGTCCGGTGATGGCTCTCTTCGTCGCGACCAACGGCGATCTCATCGTGGGCGGGCATTTTACGACGGCTGGCGGCGTTTCAGCCAACGACATCGCTCGATTCAATGGCACGACCTGGTCGGCACTCGGCTCAGGGATCACCTCGCCCAGTGGTGAGGTCCTTTGCGCTGCGTATCCGGTTGTTCCGGACGGCGTGCGCGCCATTGCGCAGTTTCCCAACGGCGACTTCGTTGTGACCTGGCCTGAGAATCCCGAGCCAGTCCGGATGAGAGTTTTTCGGGTACAAGGTACCCAGGAGACTCTCGATGAA
>CALMPG010000127.1 GCA_937871915.1 uncultured Phycisphaerales bacterium | reverse complement strand
GTGGTCATCATCCCCGAACCACCGCAATCCCTGCGCCATCATCGCGTCGTTCTTGCTCGATAATGCGATGGCCCTGGCCCTGCCTTGGCGGGGCAGGTGGCGCCACCTTGAGTGCCACTACCCTGGCGCTTCGCCAGGGTAGTGCTGGCGCGCAAGGGCATCCGGCACTGCCCTGCCCCAAGCGGCAGGGCAGTGGCACGGGTCGCGGCAGGGCCACCCGCCCAACTTCCAGAAGTGCGCTGCCATGGCGGCCGCCGGATGTATCTGCACGTTCGGGCCGTACATCCCGACGGTGCCTCCGTCACCTTGGGTCGTCACCGCCGGCCCGGTGCATGCGGGCAAGATCACGTGCAAGTACAGAAGGGCCGGCTCAGCCACGCAGAGTTGCACCGGTACTCGTCTGCTGACCGGTGCCCCCTGCGCAACCTCGTGCCCGGCAACGACGACCGGAGAGGAATACGCTTCGGAGGATGTTGTCGCCCCGGGTCCTTGTGGTGCCGCGCCGGACCCCTCTACGCCGACCAACTTCGTTCCGACCTCAGCCTGCGACTAGCGACCGATGCGAACGGACCTCTCCAACAGGCGCCCTCGATGGGCACACGCGGCCGCGTCCTTCTTGGGCGCGGCCGTCTTTGCGACATTGCTCTGGGCGGCGGCGAGCCTTGAGCCCGGATTCATCAGCGGGCGTGTGGCCAGTGCGTTGCACACGGCACTGCCGCGAGGGTCGCTCTGGGATGAACAGCCATACCCGCAACTTCACCACCCCCGGCAAGCGTTCTGGGCAGAGTTGGCGAACCAGGCCGGGGAGTGGGCGCCGTATGGTCCATCGCTCGGTGCGTATTGCAAGGCCATCCGTGACCGCCCGAAGGGTTCATGGGGGCCATTAGACGAAACGGACCTCGCATGGGCGCTGGTCGCCATGATTGCCGCCCACTTGGCGTGCGTCGGCGCAATCCGGATGATTCGCTCGATCACCTATGTCCATGAAGAGGACAGGTCTCTTCCTTTCTTCAAAGCCGCCGCGCGATCGGCTTGGTGGGCAGTCTTTGTCCCCGCCGTCTTCCCTTTCGTATGGATGGTGTGGTGGCTGTTCAACGGAGTGGACAGTTACGGTCGGCCGTTTCCATCCGCGACGCCCATCCTGACTCCTCCCCCCGGAAACGGATACTGCGCAGACCTCGGCTGGCATGGCCTGTGGGCCGTTCGGCTGGGGTGCTTCATTCTTTACATCGTGATCGTGTGGTGCTCTCTGAGGGTGTCGTCCCAACCCGGCGAGTGTCGAACGTGCGGCTACGACCTGCATGGCATTCACGGGACCGCCTGTCCGGAGTGCGGCGTCAACATCGCAGGCCCCGCCGCTCGCGTACCGTTTCGCTCACGAATGCAAGCGTGCCTGCCATGGGCCGCGATCAGCGTGTTCATTGCCTCTCTCTTGGCTGGCCCACTGGCGCTCGGCTGGATCGCCAGAGTGATATGGGGTTTCTACGGCTTTGACGACGTTCCCCCGTTCGCGTGGTACTGATCTGGGACGATGGCTCCGGATACTCCCTACATTCGGTGCATTGTCACTCGGCACACCCGACCGCCGGATCGTGGGTGCGCGGCACGCTCGGTCTTGGAAATACCACCCGAGCGATGCGTGGGAGCTGGTATTACATGGACGCTCCCGCCGCGCGGGGCTGGATCACCCGTCCGGCGCGCTCCACCACGGGACCGGGGCGGAATCGTCCGGGCCCGGAGCGGAGCGTGTCCGGACGCCGGTGGAGCCGTCCGGTCCCCCACCCGAGCGCGCCGGGCCCGTAACAAGTAGTTCCAAGCCCTGAACCTCTTCTCCCGCGACCGGAACATCATGTTCCGGGCCCGGAACACGATGTTCCCGTCGCCCATATCGGACCTTCCGCCCACCTCTTTCCCGCCCATTCCCCTCCTTCGCCCGCTCCGCGAACCCCTGCGCCCCCCCAATGACCTCCGCGCACCTCTGCGTGCGGCCTTTCTCTGCGCCCTCTGTGCCTACTCCGCGATCTCTGTGTACTGATTCGCGCACGTCCACCCGCGAGCCACGCCCTCCCTGACGGTCGGGCTGCTTGTTTACCCATCGATCACATACTTCGTCTTCGCCAGCGCCGCCGTCACCGCCTTCAGGTGCTTCTCATACCCGCTTCTCCCCATCAGCCCGAACGTCGCCTGCTTCCCAAGCTCCACCGCCGGCTGGTCGTACGCATCGATGTTGAGCATGAGCCCCGCGTACGCCGTCACCATCTCCCACAGGTAGATGAACTGCCCCACGTGCCGTGCATCCAGCCGCGGGAACGTCAAGGTGAAGTTCGGCCGCTGGCTCTCCACGCACGCATACTCCGTCGCCCGCTTCTCCGCGTGCAGCAGCGCGGCCATGGACTTCCCCTCGAGATACTTGATCGCGTCCACGTTGAGGCCCGTCGGGATCGTGATGTCCTGGCTCCGGGTACCCCGACACTCCGTGGCGGGCGCCTTGGTTGACTCGGTTCCCGAAGACCCGCCACGGAGTGTCGGGCTACCCGTCCACCCGCTCTCCGCCAGCTCCACAAATCCGATCACCTTGTCGTTGGGCCCCTCGCGATAGAGCTGCACCTGCGAGTGCTGGTCCGTCGTCCCCAGCGCCTTGATCGGCGTGAAGCCCGCGTACACCGTCTCGCCCGTGAGCGAGGTCTTCTTGCCCAGCGACTCGGCCCAGAGCTGCCGATACCAGTCCGCCAGCAGATACATCGCGTTGCAGTACGGCATCATCACGTGGTTGACCTTGCCCTTGGTCTCCCCGAGTTCCACCAGCAGATACGCCAGCATCGCGGCCGGATTCTTCGTGAAATCCTCGCGCGAGCACACCGGGTCCATCTCCGCCGCGCCGTCCAGCAGCGCCTCGATGTCGATCCCGCACATCGCCGCCGAAAACAATCCCACCGGCGAGAGCACGCTGAACCGCCCGCCTACTCCATCCGGCACCGGCAAGGTGAAGTACCCCTCCGCGTTGCAGATCTGCCGCATCGTCCCCTTCGCCGGGTCCGTCACGGCCACCACATGCTCCGAGCCCTTCCGCCCATGCTTCTTCAGCAGGTCGCGGATCACCATGAACTGCGCCGCCGTCTCCGCCGTCTCCCCCGACTTGCTCACCACGTTGAACAGCGTCTTCTCCAGCTTCGGATCAACGCTGAGCACATAGTCCAGCACGCCGCCGAAATACACCGGATCCACATTGTCCACCACAAACATCCGCGGCCCGGCCCGCCGCGGCCTTCCCCCCTCCCCCCTCCCCCCTCCCCCCTCCGCCTTCGAGCCCTCCCATGTACCTCAACCTCGGCGTCATCATCGTCACGGGCATGATCGCCTACATCTGGTCCGCACGCGGCTTCTTCTCCGCGTTCCTCCATATGCTCTGCGTCATCATCGCCGGCGCCATCGCCTTCGCCCTCTGGGAGCCCATCGCCTACTGGATCCTCTCCACCGAGCCCACTGGCGGCACCGCCGGCGACCTCGCGTGGGGCGCGGCCCTGGGCATCCCCTTCTGCGTCATCCTCGTCGTCCTGCGCGTCGCCTGCGACAAGCTCGTCCCCTTCAACCTCGACTTCGACGTCTCCGGCAACGTGATCGGGGGCCTCGTCTGCGGCGTCGTCTCCGGCATCCTCTCGGCGGGCATCCTCGTCATGAGCATCGGCGGCATGCGTCTGGGCAGCGCGTCCAACGAGCCCTCCGAGTTCATGGGCCACCAGCGCATGGAGTTCGGCCGCGAGGGCATCGTCCGCAAGGGCGGCCTCTGGCTCCCCGCCGACTGGATCACGGCCGAGTTCTACTCCGCGCTCTCCAACGGCGCGTTCGTCCCCCTCGACCCGGACCGCACCCTCGGCCGCCTCCACCCGAACCTCGCCGACGAGTCCTGGCTCATGCGAATGACCTGGGAGGACGGCAAGGGCCGCAGCACCACCGGCGTGGACTCCTTCGAGGTCGTGAACCACTACTCCCTCACCACCAGCAACCCCGACGAGCTCACCGACGACCACGCCAACGACGACCCCAAGGAGATCGAGGCCCGACTGGCCAACAAGATCACCCCCACCCCCAACCCCCAGCCCTTCTCCTACGTGGACGGCACCCCCGCCAACCGGGCCAACTCCACCATCGAGGGATACGGCGTGGTCTTCAACTCCGAGGCCAAGGAGCAGTCCGGGCGCGTCATCGTCGGCTCCGGCCAGGTCAGCCTCCTCGTGCAGCGCAACCCCAACGACCCCTACGACACTTTCGCCATCCACCCGATCGCCATCATCTCCCAGGCCAACATGCGCGGCGACGAAACCCTCAAGAGCGAGGAGCTCGGCCGCTGGCGCTTCGAGGGCCCGAGCTGGATGGCCCAGGCCCGCGAGGGCAACGACACGTTCATGGCCTTCGAGTTCGTCGTCCCCCAGGGGGCCCGGCCCCTGGCCCTGTACGTCAAGGGCGTCCGCACCGACGTGGCCAACCTCTCCCCGCGGGTGTTCACCTCGCAGCAGGCCCGCGACCAGGCGATCCGCGACAAGTCCATCAAGAACCGCGGCGCGGGCGGCGGCCCCACGACCGGCCCCGTCCAGGCCAGCGGCAACATCTACAAGTGGCAGCAGGGCGACACCAATATCTACCTCAGCGACACCATCCCCATGAGCACGATCTTCCAGAAGGACATCATGCACGAGATGGTCGTGGACAACGACACCCGCGCCATCATCAGCGGCGGATCGTCCCCCAGCAAGTGGGCCAAGAACGAGATCGCCGGTTTCGGCGTTGATCGCCAGCTGCAGGTCCGCAAGTTCTCCGTCAACGACGGCTCGGCCGTCCTCCAGGTCCGCGTGGACGCCAAGAACCCCTTCTTCGGCTTCCTCTCCAGGACCGCCGCCGGCATCGACCGCGGCGCGCCCATCGTGCTCGTGGACTCCAACGGCGCCAGCTACTCGCCCGTCGGCTACTACTACCGCACGCTCACCACCGGCGAAACGTGGATCTACTTCAACCCCCAGGCCCCGGTCATGAACATGCAGGACAAGGAGATGCCCATCATGACCACCAGCCGCCCCGACCAGGAGCTCATCCTCATCTTCTGGGTCAGCAAGAACACCAGGATCAAGAGCTTCCGCGTCGGCGACCGCGAGCTCGCCGAGTTCAAGCCAGAGGTCGAGGTGAAATAGCCGGCCTCGCCGCGGAGCCGCGCAGGCCGGCCACCGGGGCGCAGACGCCGAACCGACGCCGGCCCCGTGTCCCGGCGATCCTCGTTTCCCCGGCCCGGGCGCGGCTTTGCTTCCTACCCGACGATCGCCGCGCCCCTCGTCGTTTTCCGCAGCACCACGTCCCCTTCCACCGGCTCAAATCTGGCCTGGAAGAACCGCAGGTGCTTGGGCTCGAACACGAACCGCAACCCCGTGATCCGCCCGGGCTCCTCGTAGAGCGAGATCACGCTCTCGGCCGTGACGTCCATGTGGGCCTGGGTGTACACCCGGCGCGGAATCGTCAATCGCACCAGCTCCAGCTTCGGGTAATGGTTCTCGCCCGTGTCGGCATCGCGCCCCGCCGAGACCGCTCCCCGCTCCATCGCCCGCACCCCGGAGTCCACGTACAGCGCCGCCGCCAGCGCCTGGGCCGGGAGTTGTTCCCGCGGAATGTGCGGCAGGAACTCGAGCGCGTTGATGAATATCCCGTGCCCGCCGACGGGCCTCACGATCGGCACCCCGGCGTCCACGAGCAGCTGCCCGAGGTACTCCACCTGACCAACCCGCGCCGCCATGTGGTCGAGCCGAACCGACTCCCCGATGCCGATGGCCATGGCCTCCATGTCGCGTCCGGCCAGCCCGCCGTAGGTGTGCAGGCCCTCGAAGAGCACGACCATGTTCCGGGCCTCCTCGGCCAGCGCATCGTCGTTCAGGCACAGGAACCCGCCGATGTTCACCAGGCAGTCCTTCTTGGCCGAGTTCGTGCACCCGTCGGTGTGCGAGCAGATCTCCCGCAGGATCTCCTCGATGCTCCGGCGGGCGTACCCCTGCTCCCGCGTCTTGATGAAGTACGCGTTCTCCACCGCCCGCGTCGCGTCGAGCATCACCCTGATCCCGTGCCGCCCGCACAGCGCGCTCACCTCGGCGATGTTCGCCATGCTCACCGGCTGCCCGCCCGCCATGTTCACGCAGCACTGCAGGCACAGGTATGGGATCCGCTCCGCCCCGACCCTCTCGATCAGCGCCTCGACCTTCCTCAGGTCCACGTTTCCCTTGAACGGCTCCGGCGAGCTCGGGTCGTGCGCCTCGTCGCAGATCACGTCCACGAATCTCGCCCCCGCCAGTTCCTGGTGGGCCCGCGTGGTCGTGAAGTACATGTTCCCGGGGATCACGTCCCCCGGCTTGATGAGCAGGCGGCTGAGGATGTGCTCCGCCCCGCGCCCCTGGTGCGTCGGAACAAGGTGCCTGTACCCGTAGTACCGGTGCACCGCCTCCTCGAGGTGGTAGTAGTTCGCGCTCCCCGCGTACGCCTCGTCCCCGAGCATCATCCCCGCCCACTGCCGGTCGCTCATCGCGCTCGTGCCCGAGTCCGTCAGCAGGTCTATGTACACATCCTCGCTGCGAAGCAGGAACGTGTTGAACCCGGCCGCCGCTATCGCCGCTGCCCGCTCATCCGGCGTGGCCATCCGCAGCGGCTCGACCACCTTGATCTTGTAGGGCTCGGCCCAAGAACGCTTGCGCATCGTGCGGACTCCGTCGGCCCCATCGGTTCGGGGCAGACCATGAACACTCCCCCGCCCTCCCTCGAATCGAACAATAGCGTAGTTATCTGTCCGCATATTGTCTATTATCGCTCGGAGAACCCATGAACACCATCATCGAACCCTTCAAGGTCAAGAGCGTCGAACCCATCAGGATGACCACGCGCCCCCAGCGCGAGGACATCCTCCGCACCGCCCACTTCAACCCCTTCCTCATCCACGGCGCCGACGTCATCATCGACCTCCTCACCGACTCGGGCGCCTCGGCCATGAGCAGCGAGCAGTGGGCCGGCATCATGCGCGGCGACGAGTCCTACGCCGGCAGCGCCTCCTTCTTCCGCCTCGCCTCGGCCGTCAAGGACCTCACCGGCTTCGCCCACACCCTCCCCACCCACCAGGGGCGCGCCAGCGAGCGCATCCTCTTCGAGCTCGTCGGCGGAAAGGGCAAGGTCATCCCCAACAACGCCCACTTCGACACCACCCGCGCCAACGCCGAGCACTCCGGCGCCGAGGCGATCGACCTGCCCATCCCCGAGGCCTCCGACCCCCGGGCCCGACACCCCTTCAAGGGCAACATGAACGTCCCCGCCCTCGAGGCCCTCGTCGAGCGCGTCGGCGCGCCCAACATCCCGCTGGTCATGGTCACCATCACCAACAACACCTGCGGCGGCCAGCCCGTGAGCCTGCAGAATCTCCGCGATGTCCGGCGCGTCTGCGACCGCCACAGGATCCCCCTCTTCCTCGACGCCTGCCGCTTCGCCGAGAACGCCTGGTTCATCCGCACCCGCGAGCCCGGGCACGAGGGCCGCGCCCCGCGCGACATCGTCCGCGAAATGTTCGATCTCGCCGACGGCGCGACCTTCTCCGCCAAGAAGGACGCCCTGGTCAACATCGGCGGCCTCCTGCTCATCCGCGACGGCGCCCTGTTCAAGCGGGCCTGCGACCTGCTCATCCTCACCGAGGGCTTCGTCACCTACGGCGGACTCGCCGGACGCGACCTCGAGGCCATGGCCCAGGGCCTCGTCGAAGTCGTCGAGCCCGACTACCTCGGCTACCGCATCCGCTCCACCGAGTACCTCGGCGAGAAGCTCCTCTCCGCCGGCATCCAGATCATCGAACCCCCGGGCGGGCACGCCATCTACATCGACGCCGGCCACTTCGCCCCGCACATTCCCGCGCCGCAGTTCCCCGGCCAGTCCGTCGTCTGCGGCCTCTACCGCTCCGCCGGCATCCGCGCCTGCGAGATCGGCAGCGTCATGGCCGGACCCGGCCGCCCGGCCAGGATGGAACTCGTGCGCCTGGCGATCCCGCGCCGGGCCTACACCCAGAGCCACATCGACTACGTCGCCGAGGCCTGCGCCGAGCTCTTCACCCGGCGCAAGGAGCTCCGGGGCATGCGCATCGTCGAAGCCCCCGAGGTGCTCCGCCACTTCTCCGCCCACTTCGAGGAGCTCTGAGTCGATCGCTCAGCGAAACAGCGGCCGCAGCTTCCCCTCCAGGTGCCGCATCAGCGGGTCCGCCGAGAGCGCCCTGCCCGTGAGCATCTCGCAGAGCTCCCCGGCCCGGTAGCGCTTCCCGTGGCCGTGGATGTTCGTGTTCAGCCACGCCTTGAGCGGCCCGAACTCGCCCCGCGAGATCTGCTCGGGCAGCGACGGGATCTGGGCATTGATCGTCTCCCACAACTGGGCGCAGTACAGGTTCCCCAGCGTGTACGTCGGGAAGTACCCGATGAGCCCGAACGACCAGTGCACGTCCTGCATGCACCCCTTCGCGTCGTCGGGCACGCTCACGCCGAGGTACTTGGCGTACGCCGCGTTCCACTCGCCCGGGACGTCCTTCACGGCCAGGTCGCCCGAGATCAGGGCCCGCTCGAGCCGGAAGCGGATCATCACGTGCAGGTTGTACGTCGCCTCGTCGGCCTCCACGCGGATCAGGCTCGGCCGGGCCGTGTTCACCGCCGCGAACATCTCGCCCACGCTCACACCCCGCAGCACGCCCCCCTGCGGCCCCCCCGCCCCGCCGAAGATCTGCTTGGCGTGCGGCAGAAGCCACTGCCAGAACTCGCGGCTGCGCCCCACGAAGTTCTCCCACATCCGGCTCTGGCTCTCGTGGATGCCCAGCGAGATCGAGTCGGCCAGCGGCGTGCCGAAGAGCGCCGGCGTCTTGGGCAATCCCTGCTCGTAGAGACCGTGCCCGGCCTCGTGCATCGTGGAATAGAGCGCATCGGTCCACGACGACTCGCGATACCGCGTCGTCAGCCGGGTGTCGCCCGGGCCCATCCCCGAGCAGAACGGGTGCGTGGTAATGTCCAGCCGCCCCGCCTCCAGATCAAAGCCCATCGCCCGAAGCACGAACAGCCCGAGCTCGTGCTGCCGCGCCGGATCGATCGGGTGCCGCAGGGGGGCGTCCGAGGGCTGCCTGCCCGTCGCCCCCAGCTCCTTGACCAGCGCGCTCAGCCGCTCGCCGAGGGGCCGCAGCACCCCCTCGAGTTGCCTCGCGCTCGCCCCCGGCTCGTACTCGTCGAGCAGCGCATCGTACAACTCGCCCCCGCCCGGCACCCCCAGGCACTCCGCCTTCCGGCGCGTGAGCGCCATCATCTTCTCCAGCCACGGCCGGAACATCGCAAAGTCGTTCTTCTCCCGCGCCGCCTTCCACACCTCCTGCGACTGCGACCCCACCCGCGCCAGCTCGCTCACCAGCTCCGTCGGCAGCTTGGTCCGGTGGTCGTAGTCGCGGCGCATCTCGCGGATGTTGCGGGCCTCGGGGCTCTTCGCATCCGCGGTCATCGTCCGATCCGACTCGCACGCCGCGAGCAACTCGCCGATCCGCGGGCTCGTCGCCTTCTCGTGCGCCAGCGCCGAAAGATACCCCGCCTGCTCGGCCCGGTGCGCCGCCGCCTTCGACGGCATGTACGTCTCCTGGTCCCAGTTGAGCAAGGACCCGATGGACGTGACCATCGCGGCCTCGCCGATGAGCTTGCAGAGCTCGGAATACTGCGGCGTGACGGCGGAGAGCGGTTTGTCGGCGTGTCGCATAGGCCAAAGCATATGCGGAATGGTGCTCGATCGAGCGTGGAGCCCACCCCGAACCGCCATCAACGCGACGCCCCCGGCCCGCTCCGCGGGCCCGGGACAGGCCCCCGCCCGGCACTCGCGCACCCGTGGCGTACCGTCGCCGGCCGCCCTACACCCGCGCCTCTTCCCGATCCCGGCTCTGCCGCTCCGCACGCTTGCGCATCGACTCGTCCAGCAGCCGCTTGCGGATCCGCACGCTCGTCGGGGTGATCTCCACCAGCTCATCGTCCTCGATGTACTCCAGGCACGCCTCCAGCGTCATCTTCCGCGACCCCTTGAGCACCACCGTCGCCTCCTTGTGCGACACCCGCATGTTCGTGAGCTGCTTGAGCCTCGTGATGTTCACAACCAGGTCGTTGTCCCGGTTGTGCTCCCCCACCACCTGCCCGCCGTATACCTTGTCCCCCGGCGCCACGAACAGCACGCCCCGGTCCGACAGCAGCTCGCACGCGTGGTGCGTCACGGCCCCCGTCTCGATCGAGACCAGCACGCCCTGCTGCCGGTGCGGCGTCTCGCCGCTCACCGGCGCAAACCGCTCGAAGGTGTGGTGCAGGATCGCCTCCCCCTGCGTCGCCGTCAGGATCCGCGACCGCAGCCCGATGAGCCCGCGCGCGGGAATCTCGAACTCCAGGTGCGTCCCCGCGTCGCCCCGCGGCTCCATGCTCTTGATCTCCCCCTTGCGCCCGCCCACCAGTTCCATCACCGGCCCCACCGCCGAGTTCGGGCAGTCCACCACCAGCCACTCGATCGGCTCGTGCTCCACCCCGTCGATCTCCTTGATGACGACCTCCGGCTTGCCCACGGCCAGCTCGAACCCCTCGCGCCGCATCGTCTCGAGCAGGATGCCCAGGTGCAGCAGGCCGCGCCCGGACACCAGAAACTCGTCTCCCGCGTCGAAATCCACCCGCAGCGCGACGTTGTGCTGGAGCTCCTTCTCCAGCCGCTCGCGGATCTGCCGGCTCGTCACGAACGTCCCCTCGATCCCCGCAAACGGCGAGTCGTTCACCCGGAACGACATCGTCAGCGTCGGCTCGTCCACCTTCACCGGCGGCAGGGCCTTGGGGTTCTCCGGATCGGCGATGGTGTCCCCGATGTCCACCGTCTCCAGCCCCACCAGCGCACAGATGTCCCCCGCGCTCACGCAGTCGGTCTCCTTGCGCCCCAGCCCCGCAAACCGCAGCAGCTGCGGCACCTTGCAGTTCACGATCCTCCCGTCCGCCTTCATCACGGCCACCTGCTGGCCCGAGTTGATCTGCCCGTGGAACACCCGACCGATGCCGATCCGCCCCACATAGTCGTTGTAGTCGATCGTCGTGATGAGCATCTGCAGCGCGCCGTTCACGTCCGCGTCCGGGTTGGGCACGTGCTCCACGATCGCGTCGAAGATCGGCCGCAGGTTCGCGTCCGGGTGCCCCGGGAGCGAGTCCTTCCCCGCCGCGGTCTTCGCCACATCGATGTCGTCGGTGGACCACCCCGCCCGCCCGGACGCGTACACCCGCGGGAAGTCCATCGCGTGCTCGTCGTCCATGCCCAGCTCCACGAGCAGGTCGAACACCTCGTTGATCACCTCGTCGATCCGCGAGTCCGGCCGGTCGCACTTGTTGACGATCACGATCGGCTTGAGCCCAAACTCGATCGCCTTCGAGAGCACGAACCGCGTCTGCGGCATCGCCCCCTCCGACGCGTCCACCAGCAGCAGGCACCCGTCGGCCATCCGCAGCACCCGCTCCACCTCGCCGCCGAAATCGGCGTGGCCCGGCGTGTCGATGATGTTCACGAAGAACTGCTCGGGCTTCCCGTCGGCCCCCGGCCGCACATAGTTCACGGCGCAGTTCTTCGACAGGATCGTGATCCCGCGCTCCCGCTCCAAATCGTTCGAGTCCATGATCAGCCCGTGCTGCCCGCCCTCGAGCTTCTCGAGCTCCCCCGCCCGGAAGTTCCCCGACTGCTTGAGCATCTGGTCCACCAGCGTGGTCTTCCCATGGTCAACGTGCGCGATGATCGCCACGTTGCGGAGAAGGTTGGCGCGAATGGCTGCGGCTTCGGGAGTGATGGGCATTGGAAAGTCTGTCTCTGGACAAAGGAGCGTTGGCGACACATCCCCAGCCGGTCCCCGCTGCCCGCACACCACCGCCACGGGCGTTTGCCCGGCGGGAAGCCGCGGATGTGGACCGACTCAAGGGGAACCCCGAGCCCCTCCGACGTGTCGTGAGGTCACCGAGCCCGCCAGTATAGGTCGCCCGATCCCCTGTTTTCACTTCCCGGCGGCCGTCCCGGCGCCCGCCGGGGTCGGTGCAAGCCGAACGTCGAGATCCCCCTGCACATCCCCCGCTTCCGTGATCTTCAACCGCATGTCCAGCCAGTCCAGCCGGCGCAACGCCGACCGCACGCCGCCCACGTCCGGGATCGCCTCCGGAAGCAGCCGCTCCACCGCGCTGGGGCGCGCCGTCGCCAGCCACACCCAGCGGGCCGTCTCCGCTCCTCCCCTCGCCGCGCCCCCCGACACAAGCGCGTCCGCATCCGTCCTGACGATCTGCCCCGCCGTCAACCCGCCCATGTCTTCCGCCCCCACGCCCCCGACCCTCGCCGATTGGCTGACGTTCACCACCCACCATCCCGGCCTCGATTCCGCCCCGTCACCCCGCGCGCCCACTCCCCCCCCCCCCCGCCGCC
>CALMPG010000126.1 GCA_937871915.1 uncultured Phycisphaerales bacterium | reverse complement strand
CATCCCTCCACATCCCCCCCCCCACCCCCTGCCTCCATCGCCACAACCCCCAACCCCCCCACCCCCCCAGCCCCCACGCCCCCCCCCCCCCCCCCCCCCCCCTCCCTCCCCCCCCCCCCCCCCCCCGCACCCTCCCAAGCCAAGGCCTGCCGCATCAACGACCTGACGCGTGGGGCGTGCCAGTAGACACCACACCGCGCTGGTACAATCACGACATGAAGCTTGTCAACCTAGCTGTCCGACATGTCGTCGTTCTTGCTTTGAGCTGCTGGTTTGCTTCTGCCACCTCGGGCCAAACAGCGCGGGAAGTTGCCAAAAAGGTCTCACCCTCGGTAGTACTCCTTGTCATGGAGGACTCCAAGGGACAGCCGCTTGCGATGGGTAGCGGATTCGTGGTGAAGGACGGCGTCATCGCCACGAACCTTCATGTGATCGAGGGCGCGTCGCAGGGTTACGCCAAACAGGCCGACCGAAAGGAAAGGTTGAGCATCAAGGGAACAGTGGGCATTGACGCGGCGCGGGATGTCGTGTTGCTGTCAGTTGAGGATGTCAAAGCCGATGCGCTACCCATGGGCGACAGCAAGCAGGTTGCCGTGGGTGACGAGATCTACGCGGTCGGAAACCCACGAGGGCTTGAGGGGACTTTTTCGGCGGGGATCATCAGTAGCATTCGCAGAATCGGCGACGACTCCCTTCTGCAAATCACGGCGCCGATTTCCCCGGGAAGCAGCGGCGGGCCCGTTGTCAACAGCAAGGGCGAGGTCATCGGGGTCGCCGCCGCCACGTTCAGCGGCGGGCAGAACCTGAACTTCGCGATCCCAAGCGAGTACCTGTCCGCGTTGGCATCTGCGACGACTCCTACCGTGCCCCTTGGCAAAGCAGCCGCCGGAACGAAGCAAAAGGTAAAGTCCCTGTTCGACGATCTGGGCGGTCGTAGCACGGGCGGGGTGAAGGTGGAGCAGTTGCTCTGGGACCTGCCAGGGAATGCCTTCAACGGCGAGTTTTCATTGTCACTCCGAAACGAACTACGGGAACCGGTGAGGAATGTCTCCTGTCTACTCGTTTTCTACGGTCGCGACGGGCAACCCGTGGAGACTGGCACCATCCAGTACAAGGGCACCATTGCGGCAGGCCTGGCCAAGCGTGTGAGAGGCAATGTGGATGGCAGCGTCAAGAAGCTCACAGGAAACGGTGATAGCCCTCAAACCAAGCTGGAATTCCGCATCCTGTATTTCGATTTGGTCACGGGCGACGACACCCAGGACGGAAGGGGCAACGAACTTATCACGCCAATTCCCGGCGAAACGCCTGACCCCACAGCCGAACCGCAGCAGTCCGACCGTCCCGGCGTCGTTCGACCGCAGGATGCCGAAGAAGCCTTGCGCAAGATCGAGAAGGAACTGGCTGAGGCTGTCGCAAAGATCGCCCCAGCGGGGAACGGACCGGACCTCATCGAATCGAAGATCGACGGCGAGTTCAGCGGATGGGATGGAGAAACCATCTTCAAGCTGTCGAATGGTCAGATCTGGCAACAGGTCACGTACGGTTACACATACCGCTATGCCTACAGCCCAAAGGTCTTCATCATCAAGACGAATGGTGCGTACAAAATGAAGGTCGACGGCGTTTCAAGCACAATCTTCGTGAAGCAGATCAAGTGAGCG
The DNA here is from genome assembly GCA_937871915.1 of uncultured Phycisphaerales bacterium. Lineage (GTDB taxonomy): Bacteria > Planctomycetota > Phycisphaerae > Phycisphaerales > UBA1924 > UBA4658. Next base: position 10,123 of record CALMPG010000126.1, on the reverse strand, counting down.
GCTTGTCAACGACGGGTCGCCAGAGCGGCCAAGGCGGCGGATGCCGAATCCCCGGCGGCGTGATCAACGGGTGAGCCTGCCTTGAACAAGACCCAGCGGGTTTGATCCCTCGCGATGTTGAAGAGTTCGAACCCTGCCGGTAGACAGGGGTCCAGTTCATCGGCGCGCAGATCGGGGCAGACGCGCATCAGGTCCGCGACATGTAGTAATCCGGCTTTCAAACGGCTCATACGACGACTCCTCTCCTTAGATCGTACGCCGGCGGGTGGCATCACTTTGGCCCTTGGGCGGATGGCCTCGATCTACCTGCCGCGTACCACGGGCTGCGGGCATGACGACACGCGATCCAATTCGCATCGAGCGTCCCAACACCGGGATGACTGTGTACAAAGCAAGCCCCGCGACCCGTGCTTGAAGCGTCGAATCGCCGACACATCACGATGCCCGTACGGGCACATCTCCCTGCCGCCGTGTCCAACCAGTCAGTGCCTTGGGACCGGTCCTGCATTTGCTCCTGCTCTCCGGACGATTACCAAGAGAGCACGAGAGTGAGTACGAGTAGGAGCAGGACGCAAGGCAGGGCTACTGCCCCTGCGCCATCGAGTACCCCTTCACCCCATCAAAGTTCCGCAACAACTCATACGAGCACACCGTGTACTTCTCCGCCACCCGGTCCAAGAGCGCCACCGCCCGGCTCTGCCCGATCAGCCCCGCCAGCGCCGGGTCCTTCAACTCAAACCGCACCCGGAAATAGTCCACGCACTCGGTGTACACGCTCCCGCTCGGCCACACCTGCGTCCCGCGATTCGAGATCAGCGTCAACTTGAACGGCGAGTCCGTCGCGATCCGCTGCATGTCGTCGGCCAGCGCCCCCGTCGCCACCTGCGCATCCACGTAGATATCGCACCCGACCACCTGGGCCACGAGGTTCTTGAACGTGCGGATCACCACCGGCGTCCCCGGGCGCGGCGGGCGATCCATGCTCGGCGACACGGCCTCCGGCACCGCCACCGGCGGCACCGTCCTCGGCTTCGCGCCGAGATTCTCAATGATCGCCCCGGCAAACGCCTTGGTCCCCACCGGCGGCCGCGCCTTGTCGCCGAAATCCCCCGTCCGGATGCCGCTCTCGAGCGTCGCCAAGAGCGCGTTCTCGATGATCGCCGCCTCGCGTGCAAGGTGAACATGCCGCAGCATCATCAGCCCGCTCAGGATCAGCGACGTCGGGTTCGCCAGCCCCTTGCCCGCGATGTCCGGCGCCGTCCCGTGAACGGCCTCGAAGATGCTGATGTGCTTGCCGATGTTCGCGCTGGGCGCAAAGCCCAGCCCGCCCACCAGCCCCGCGCACAAGTCAGAGACAATGTCCCCCTGCAGGTTCGGCAGCACCACCATCTGGTACTGCTGCGGCCGCACCACCAGGTTCATGCACAGGGCATCGACGATCACATCCGCCGTCTCGATCTCCGGAAAGTCCTTGCTCACCGCCTTGAAGCGGTCGAGGAACATTCCGTCGGTCATCTTCATGATGTTGGCCTTGTGGCCGCAGTGGATCTTCTTCAGGCCCAGCCGCCGCGCCTCGTGGAAGGCGAACCGGTGCACCTCATCGCACCCGGGCGCCGACATCAGCCGCCGCCCCACGACCATGTCCGCCGAGAGCCGGTTCTCCACGCCCCCGTACGTGTCCTCGAGGTTCTCGCGGACGATGCACATGTCGATCGGGATGCCCGCCTTCGAGTACACGCTCTCCACGCCCGGCAGCGTCTTGAACACGCGCAGGTTGGCGAACGCGTTCCACAACTTTCGCGCCGTCACGTTGATCGACTTCCCCCCGCCCCCCTTGGGCGTTTCCATCGGGCCCTTGAACAGCAGCCCGCAATCCTCGACGGTGCGGATCGCCTCGTCGGTCATGCCGCGCGTGTTCCCGGTGGCGAACACTGCCGCGCCCATGTCCACATTGACAAACTCAACTCCCGCGTTCATCACGCCCGCGGCACGAAACACATCCAGCGCCGCGGCGGTGATCTCGGGACCGATGCCGTCGCCGGGGGCGAGGGCGATATGAATCGAGGCCATGCGAACTCCTGCCTCCGGCGGGTTTTCCTTTGCCGCCGGAGAGCGTTCAAATGTAGGTGGGCCAACGGTTTGGGGTCCAAAGCCGCCGGCTCGTGAAACCACCCCGCCGAGCCGACCGCGGCAATGTTGGGATTGTGATTGGGTCACCCCGGTATCATTACGCCTACAGGAGCACTCCCCGATGGCGAAGAAGAAGTCCAAACGCACCCCCGGCAAGAAGGTCATCCGCAAGTCGCACCCCAAGCGGGCCAAGAAAGCCGGATCCCCCGCAACGGCCAAGCCGCGCGGCAACGCCGAGGTCGCCCGCACCATCGACCTCTTCAAGTGGGCCCACGAGATGACCGGCAAACTCTGCGCCGGCTTCGGCGAGCACCAGATGCTCGCCCAGCCGTCCAAGAGCGACAACCACCTCCTCTGGCAGATCGGCCACCTCGCCTGCTCCTACTCCTGGTTCGCCAGCATGCTCGATGGCAAGCCCGCCACGCTCGGCGAGATGTACGACAAACTCTTCGGCTGGGGCTCCAAGCCCACCTCCGACGCCTCGATGTACCCCGCCCACGCCGAGGTCCGCCGCATCCACGATGAGCAGTACACCCGCGTCCTCCGCGCCGCCGCGGCCATGAGCGACGCCGACAGCCTCAAGGCCCCCGCCATCGACTCGGGCGGCTTCGCCAAGCACAAACTCGACGTGCTGCAGAAGTGCATCTGGCACGAAGGCTGGCACCAGGGCCAGATCAGCAGCCTCCGGCGCGCCCTCGGCCTCCCCGGCGTGATGGGCTGATCCGGGTACCCCGACACTCCGTGGCGGGTTCGGCCCGTGTACCCCGACACTCCGAGGCGGGTTCGGGACCGTGTACCCCGACACTCCGTGGCGGGTTCGGCCCGTGTACCCCGACACTCCGTGGCGGGTTCGGGCCCGGGTACCCCGACACTCCGTGGCGGGTTCGGCCCGAGTACTCCAACACTCCGAGGCGGGTTCGGGCCCGGGTACCCCGACACTCCGTGGCGGGTTTGCTATGGCGTCGTCGCCCGTCGCAACCGATCATGGATCGCCGCCCACAAGGGTGACTCCCCCCCGTCCTCGGGCGCGGGCGGGCGCACGATCAGGATCGCCGACATCCCCCTGGCATCCGCCTCGCGCAGCGCAGAATACAGAAAGTGCGCATACTCCTGCGCATCCCCCCGAATCTCGAGGCAGTGGTGGGGGGGAGGAACGTCCAGCGTTTCTCTCGCGATCACCACCGCCCCCGCCGGATACGCCCGCAGAGTTTCGTCCAGCCGCCCCGCATCCACGATCATCGCCCGCGTCCGCGGCGCATAGTGCCGCGCCAGCATCCCCGGCGAGGCGAGCGGCCCATCTCCGGCGGCCACAACCCCGGCATCCTCCACCGGCCGACCCAGCACCGCCGCGAGTTCCCCCGCGCCGATCATCCCCGGCCGCAGCACGCGCAATCGCGATGAAGACAAATCCAGCACCGTCGACTCGATCCCCGCCCGGCACGCCCCGCCCTCGAGCACCAGCACATCCTCCGCGCCGAACGACTCGCGCACGTGCGAGGCCTGCGTCGGCGAGACCGTCCCGCTCAGGTTCGCGCTCGGGCCGACCAGCGGCGTGCCCAGCCCGAACAGCAGCGCCAGCGCCACCGGATGATCCGGACACCGCACCGCGATCGTCCCCCCGCCCGCCGTCACCAGATCAGGCACGACCAAGCCCACCGCTCCCCCGCTCCCCCGCTCCCCCGCTCCCCCGCTCGGTTGCGCCCTCGCCCGCGCCAGCACCAGCGTCAGCGGCCCGGGCCAGTACATCCTCGCCAGCAGCGCGGCCTCGTGCGTCCACGCCCCCTCCGCCACCAGCCGCGCCGCCATCTCCGGCCCGCTCACGTGCACGATCAGCGGATTGACCGCCGGCCGCCCCTTGAGCTCGTACACCCGCCGCACCGCCGCCTCGCTCAGCGCATCGGCCCCCAGCCCATACACCGTCTCGGTGGGAAACGCCACCACGCCCCCGCCCCGAAGCCGCTCGATCGCCGCCGAAATGTCCGGAATCGTCGTGCTCACACAGGGATTCTACGAACCCAACCACAATCCCTGCTCCCCCGCTCCCCCGCTCCCCCGCTCCCCCCTCACCGCCTCAGGATCTCCTCCGCCGTCGGTCGCTCCGGCTCGAGCGGAAAGTCCGGGAACAGGTCGCTCGTCCGCCGGTCCACGCGCGCGTTGGGCACCGAGAACTGGATCTTGTTGCGCTGCAGCGCCGTCCCCGTCGCCGTGTACAGCCGGGCCAGCGCGGTGTTGTAGTCTACCAGCGCGGAGATCTCCTGCTGCTCCGCCGCCGCCAGGGCCTGCTGCCGCTGGAGTTTCAGGTTCAGATTCTCCGGCGAGAGCGTGCCGATGGTCTCCTGCTCCACCTGCAGCGTGCGGAGGTCCTCGGCCGCGGCGATCCGCGAGGAGCGCGTCGCGTCGATGAGGATGTAGTTGGCCTGCACGTCGCGGAGCGAGGTCTTCACGTCGGCGACCACGCCCTGGATCGTGTTGCGGTAGGCGATGGTCGCCTGCATCCGCTCCAGCCGGCGCTGCCGGTAGAGCGATTCGGCCGCCCGGTTGCCCAGCGGCTGCTCGAAGTTCAGCCCGATCTGATAGTCCACGAACCGGGCCTCCCCGATCTGGCTGTACGGCGTGCCCACGTGCTCCCCCAGGCCGTTGAAGCGGGTGAGGGCCCGCAGGTCCAGGCGCGGCATGCGCCCGTTGTCGGCCACGATCTGCCGGATGGAGGTGTTGTCCAGCGAGAGCAGGGCCCGCTGGATCTCCGGCCGACCCGTCAGCGCCGAGTTCACCGCGTCCACGAGGCTGAACTCGACGGCCTGGTCGATCGGGCCGTCGGCGGGGAGGATCAGCGTCTCCGAACCGACCGGAAACTCCGGGTCGTTCATCAGCACCTTGAGCCGGTCCGAGGCGTCCCGCAGCACCCGCTGGCCGCGGATGACGTCCGCCCGGCGCGACTCCACCGCCGACGACGCGTTCGAGATCGTCGCGGGGCGCGCGTCGTACTCCTTGCGCGAGCGCAGCGTGCCGAGCACCTCCTCCCCCTTGCCGAAGAGCCTCTGCAGGATCGCCAGATCCCACCGGGCCCGCACCAGGGTCCAGTACGCCGCCTCCGTGTCGTTGACGTTCTGCAGCAGCGTGCTCTTGAGCTGCGCGATCGCGTCGAGCTCCGCGTTGCGGGCCAGCCGAACCTGCGACAAGGCGTTGTCCGAGCCGAACCCCCGCAGCAGCGGCTGGTCGAGCTGGATCACGAAGTTCGCCTCCCGCGACGGGTTGGGCGTCACCGTCAGGTTGTCGGTCTTGGTCGCGGTGTTCTGGAACTCCGACTGGACCGTGAACGTGCCGCCCGCGATCAGCGGCTTGCGCAGGCCCACCGTCGTGTCCCAGATCTCCCGCTCGTCGGTGGTGATCCCGCTCAGGCTCGTCTGTGTGCGCGGCTGGTTGGTCGAGTTGAACTGCGTGGTCGCGAAGAGCACCCAGTCGAACGCCGCGTCGGCCGCCACGTACTGCTGCTGGCTCACCGCCGGGGCCAGCCGGGCGAACTCTACATTCAGGTTGTTCTGCACGGCCCCCTTCACGGCCCGCTCGAGCGTGACGCGGACGACCTTCTGGGCCTTGCCATACAGGTCCGGCCCCAGCGGCAGCTCGATCCCCGCGTACGAGGCCGGCCCGGCCATGTCCTCGAGTTGCCGGAGGATCTCCGCCTTGATGTTCAGCCGCTCGACCCGGTTCTCCCGGACCACCCGCTGCACCTCGGGCGATTCCCTCGCCTCCGCCAGTTCCCGCTCGCTGCTCAGCCGCACCGCCCGCCGGAGGTCCCGGTCCTGCTTGTCCTCGAACGGGCTGGCGCACCCCGTGGCCCAGAGGGTCCCCCCGACCGCCCCTGCGACAACCAGCACGCCCGCCAAAGCCGACTCGATGCGGCGCGGGAAGGCACTCTGAAGATTGACCGATCGCCGGTCTTTGTGCGTCATCATGGGAGGGGCAAAGCGTACCGAGGGGGGGGGGCAAAGCAAAGCCGGGTCCCCCGACACTCCGTGGCGGGCGATTCCGGGTACCCCGACACTCCGTGGCGGGCGATTCCGTGTACCCCGACACTCCGTGGCGGGTGATTCTCGACTCCCCGCGCCGCCATCGCGGGCATCTCCCCCTCAACCCGTCGGCCCAACGCGCCCTTCGCTCGGCGCCGACTCTTGGTCCCACCTGTTCGCACCCGCCCGCCGTCGGTTCGCCCGCCTTCACCGAACCTTGCCATCCCCTGCTCTGGGGTATGAACGGACCCATGTCGGTTGCGCACGAGTGCGCGCGGCAACGCCTCTTGCCCCTGCACGCCGCGCCGATCCCCCGTATCATGCCCGCGGCAATACGCCGAACATGGAGGTTTGCGATGCGTCGAACCAACGGACTGGTGTGCGCGGGTGTGCTCAATGTCGTGCGGGCGTGCGGGATTGGTGGGGTGGGGGGGCTGGGTGCCGCAACGGTGATCGCCTTCGGCGCGGGGACGATGGTCCTCGGCGGCGTCGCGTCCGCCGATGTCAAGCCCGTTCCGGCCCGCGTGATGATCGTCACCAAGGACGGCACCGCGATGCGCTGCGACACCGGCAACATCTACTACCCCGTGCGCGTGCTCAAGGCCGGTGATCTCCTCACCGTCAATGGCGAGGCCACCGGCTGGGTCCGCGCCGAATATCCCGCCGGCACCCGCGCCTACGTGCGGGCCGACGAGGCCACGTTCGATGCGCCCTCGAAGACCGTTCGCCTCACCAAGGCCACAAAGCTCATGGCCGCCAACGACATGGGCGCCCGCCCGTGGTGGCCGCTCATGCCCACCGACATCGCCGCCGGGACGACCTTCTCCCCCGCCGAGGCGGTCCGCGCCGCCGACGGCTCCACCGAGGGCTACCTCGTCCCCGCCCCCGCCGGCGCCCACGGCTACGTGAAGACCGAGCAGGTCCGCAACGCCACCGCCCAGGAAGTCGCGGCAAAGGCGCCCACGCCCGCCGCACCGGTCGGTGCGACACCCGCTCCCGCCGAAACCACGCCGATCGCGGCCGAAACCAAGCCCGTCGAGATCTCCATGAAGCCCACGGAGACTCGCCCGGCCCCCGCGCAGCCGAGCATGGAGATCATCGAGGTCAAGCCGGCCGCGCCGACCATCGTGACCGAAACGCGCGTCGTCGCCCCCCGTCCGGCCCCGAGCGTGCCCGCGCCCGTCGCCCCGCAGATCACCCGCCGCATCGACGACGTGAGCGTCCTCCGCGACCTCTTCGCCAGCGCCATGCAGCCCGAGAGCGACGGCGGCGAGATCACCACCGTCATCAGCGAGTTCAACCGAAAGATCGACGCCCTGCCCACCTCCGGCGACGACGGCAAGATCCGCGCCGCCCTCGTGCAGCGCCTCGAGGCCCTCCGCGTGCGCCAGGACATCGCCGACTCCCGCCGCCGCTTCCAGGACACCAGCGCCATCGACGACCGCGTCCGCCAGGCCCACCTCGCCATCGAGACCGCCCAGAAGCAGGCCATCTACGCCATCGTCGGCCGCATGCTCCCCAGCACCGTCTACGACGGCAAGCGCGGCATGCCCCTCATGTACCGCGTCGAGTCCGCCGACTTCTCCTCCACCCGCACCATCGGCTACGTCGTCCCCCGCGAGGGCATGGACTTCCTCCCCGTCATGGGCAAGATCGTCGGCATCGTCGGCGAATCCAGGATGGACCCGGCCCTGGGCCTCAACCTCGTCATGCCCGTCCGCGTCGATGAGATGCGCGTCACCGGCGGCGCCGTCGAGGTCATCCCCAACGCGATCTCGCTGCCCACCGTTCCCGTCGCCCCCGTCGCCACCATGCCGCCCACGCCCGCCACGCCCGAGAGTTCCGAACCGGCCGCCAAGCCCATGGGCGAGCCCGTCGCCTCCCCGGCTCCCGATACGGGCGACATCAACAAATAGCGTCGTCGGCTCCGCTCAGCACGGCCGGAACCACCCGCTCAGGAACTCGAAGATGTCGTTCACGGTGGCCCCGCCGCTCGGGTTGGCGCTGCCGCGCGGCATCCCGGCGAGCCAGTCGTTGAGAAAATCAAAGATGTCCTGCACGCCGACCCGCCCGTCGGCGTTCCAGTCCGCCGGACACGAACCGATGGTCAGCGTCTGATTCGAGGGAATGCCGGTGCGGAGGGTGTTGGTCCCGTTGGGCCAGCGCACCTCGATCGAGACAGTCGCATCGGCCCCGACCCCGAAGTGCGCCGACAACTCGCTCTGGCTCAGGAAGCCCGATGCCCCGACGATCCACCTGTGCTGCTCCCGCCCCTGCTGATTCCGGGCGATCACGTGGGCCCCGTACCCGTCCGGCGCGATCCCGCCCGACGCCCGCGTGTTCAGAAACACGCGCAGCCACCGGTTGGCCTCGGTGTGCGCCGTGTCGTTGTGATAGAGGACCAGCGGCCCGTTGTTCGTCCCCACGATCAGGTCCGGGAAGCCGTCGTTGTCGTAGTCCAGCACCGCCAGCGCACGCCCCTGCCCCGTGTGCGTCACCCCGCACGTCGCCGGCGCGCCCGTGAACGTCATGTCCCCGTTGTTGAGCAGCACCATCGTCGGGTCGTCGAAGAACTCCGTGCCGTACGCCGGACCCGACCATCCGTTGGTCACCACGATGTCCTGCCGCCCGATGTTGCGCAGGTCCGCCGCCACCGTCCCCCACGCCCACCCGCACTGGCGCACCCCCGCCGCGCCCCCGACCTCCGCGAACTGGTTCGATCCGAGATTCTGGTAGAGCATGTTCCCCGTCCCCGGCACGCCCGGCCGGGCCTGGGCGATGGTGTAGATGGACGTGGTGTAGAAGTCCGGCCGCCCGTCGTTGTTGAAGTCCCCCACGCACACGCCCATCCCGTTGGCCTCCCGCCCCACCCCGGCGGCCGCCGTCGCGTTCGTGAACCCGCCAAGATGATTGTTGACAAAGTACCGCGACGAGGAGAAATCGGACACCCACAGCAACTCCGGCCACCGATCGCCGTCCATGTCGATGAACATCGGCGTGAACCCCAGCACCAGCGACATGCCCGTGTTCAGCGACACGGTGGCGTCCGCGAACGTGCCCTCGCCCGTGCTGCGAAACAGCCGATTCCCGTTGAACCCGTACCTCCACCCCGCCACCGCAAGGTCCAGCCGCCCGTCCCCGTCGTAGTCGCCCCACGCCGCTCCGAACCCGTCGAAGCCCGAAGGGCTGGTCGCTTGTACCCGGGCCAGCGCGGCCACGTCCGTGAACGTTCCGTTCCCGTTGTTGCGATACAGGCAGTGCCGACACTCCCCGAAGTCCGGAGTCGAGGCCGTGACGAAGATGTCGAGCCACCCGTCGTTGTTGTAGTCGCCCACCGCCGCGCCCTCGGTGAAGTGCACGCGGTCCACGCCCCACTGCGCCGCCCGGTCGGTGAATGTCCCGTCCCGGTTGTTGATGAACAGCCGGTCGGGCGCCAGCGGCCCGCTCAGCACGAACACGTCCTGCCACCCGTCGCGGTTGAAGTCGCCGACGACCACCGCGCTGCCGAACAAGTCCAGCTCGTGAAAGGACGGGCCGCCGTTGTGGATGTTCGACAGGCCCGAGGCCTGGGTTCGGTCGGAGAAGCTCACGACCGGGAGCTGGGCATTCGCGGCGCCCGCGGCGAGGGCCACAACCCCCGCCGCGATTTCCGCGATCGCGCTCCTGAACAACGCCGACGGCCAAGGCAGGGCGGTGTGCGACATGTCAAACCCCTTGAGCAGCAGAGCCGAACCCGTCGCCAACATACCACAGTCGCCCAAGAAATGAAAGGGTGCCGGTGATTCCCCGCGATCTCGCGCGAGACCACGCGCCGCCCCGCACGCCGGTCGCGGCGCCGTACCCATGTGGGCACGCCAACTCCAGGAGCCTTCCAAGCCCAGCCCGGCCGGATTCGGACAGAGCGGCTGCTGCCCCCCCCCCCCCCCCCCCCCCCCAAACCCCCGGGGGGGCCCCCCCCCCAAACACCGGAACCGCGGCCCCGC
>CALMPG010000125.1 GCA_937871915.1 uncultured Phycisphaerales bacterium | reverse complement strand
ACGCCTTCTGGCCGGTTGGGACCACCGGTACCTTTTGCGCCTCCTCGCCGTCACGGATGGATAATGCGATTGCCCTGATTCCGCCCGCGTCCCAGAACAAATCCCAAGGAAAAACCACCCGCGGGAGGGTTTGCCGGCCAATTGTGGCGGGTTTTCGGCATCCGTCCGGCCCATGGGGCTTGAGTCCAAACCCGTGCTCACCGATGATCCCCTGTTCGAAGCGCCAGTTGTTCCGGCGTTCCACACGGCATGAGCCAACAGGCCACCCAACCCGGCGCGACCGAACTCGATGCGAGCATCGATGCGCTGTTCAATCAACTCGAGCCGGGCGCGCCCGCGCCCCTGGTCTCGATCCCGACCGAGCCGAACCTTCCGGACGCCGGGCCGACGATGCACGACCCTGTGCTCGCGCCGTTCGGCGCGTCGCCCGCACCGGCCGCGAGCGCCGGCGCGACGGCCGGGGAGTCCGACGCGATGCTCGCCGAGGTGGCGGACGAGATCGAACGCGAAGGGCCGTCGCCCGCGGAGTCGGGCTTCTCGTTCCAGGAGCCGAGCGCCGAGGAGCTCCGCGTTGAGGCGCCGGCGCCCGCGCCGCCGGGCGCGCCGGTGAACATCGAGCGTCTCGACGCGGCCCTGGCGGCCAACGCCGACAAGGCCCTCGCCGCGGCCCAGGACGATCTGGCCTCCGCCGAGCCGGTGCCGCTCCCCGCGCCCTCGCCCGGACCGCGGGCGGCGGCCGCGCCCGAGCCTGTTCCACCCGCTCCCGTCGCGCCGCCGGCCACGATCGCGCACCACGAGGCGGAGGTGCAGCCCGAACTTCCCGCGGAGCCGGCGACGCACGGGCCGATCGCGGCGGCCGTCGCGGAGCCGGCGGCCCCGAAAGCGCCGCTCTCGGCGGTGCTGCTGGCGCCGCTGCGTCCGCTGGCCGCGTTGCACGAGAGACTGGGCGAATCCACGCGTCAGACCATCGGATACTGCGCGATCCTGACGCTGTTTTCCGCGGCGTGCGCGTGGGGGCTGCCGCTGTTCCTGAAGAAGCCGGAGATGGACCCCGCCCGCGGCGAGCAGCCCTTTATCTACAACGACACGACCCCGGCCCACGGCGTGCGGGCCCCGGCCCGGCACGACGGCGATTCCAAGGGCGCGGCCCACGGGGGCGGCGGTGGTGGCGGCCACGGCGAGGCGGCCAAGAAGGACGACCACGCCAGGCCGGAGAAGAAGACCTCGTCGCGGGCCAAGAAGCCCTCGAAGGCCGCCAAGCCCGATCCGCACGGCGGGCACTGATGGCGATCAATCCACCCTCGCGGGCGCGGCGTCATTGGTTCGGCGCTCCTGCTCCTTTGCGGCCCGCGTGGCCGCGGCTTGTTCGGCGAGGGTCTTGACGGCCTGGCGCCACTTGGCGTCGAGGTCCGGGAAACTCATGCGCATGACCGCCCGGGTTGCCTGGTCGATGGTCTTGCCATCGGACATCTCCCGCATCCACTGGTTGCGTGCGTCCCTGCCGAACTCGTCGGAGATGAACATCATCATGTGCTGGCCCTGCTTGTAGACGTGGCGATGCAGGGAGCGTGCGACGGTGTGAAAGTCGGCCAGGTCGGCCCAGGGAGTGAGGCGGTCGTCGTTGTGCCATCGGACGACGGCGGCCTCCGCGTCCTTCCCCTTTCCGCCTCCCACGAACCGCTCGGCGGAGAGTTCGGCCACGCCCTCGAGGACCCACCACGGCATGTCGTTGGACCTGGGGCCGAGCTCGAAGGTGGCCACGTGGGCGTACTCGTGGGCCAGCAGGGACCGCAGGGCGCGCGTGGAGGCGGTGGGGCGGGTGAGCAGCTTGATCGACTCGCCGGGCTCGTTCCACCCGGAAAGGCCGTCGGTGTAGGAGAGATAGATCGAGGCCTGGAGGTGCTTCATGGTGGGGTAGAGCTTCACCTCCTGCACGCGGGGGACCTCCCCGCCGAAGCCCTCATCCACGTGCTCGCGGACGAGCGGGAGCAGGGCGACGATCCGCTCGGCCACGGCCTCGTACCCGGGCAGGTACTTCACGCGGGCCCCGCGCTGGCGGCGGATGGGCTGGCCGGCGCGGGCCGAGTCGGGATCGACCCCCTGGAATCGCTCATCGCGGGCCGGCGGCTCATCGCTCTGGAGCACCAGCCAGTCCTCGCCGGCGTAGAGCCATCGTCCGTCGTCGGTGCGCTCGAAGACCACGGGGAACGACACGGTGCGCTCGATGGGTTTCCCGTCGCCTTCGGCGGGGGCGAGCGTCCAGGTCGTGACGAGCTCGAAGCGGGCCGTCTTCTCGCCGAACTCCTCCACGCGATCCCGGCCGCGTCCGTTGGGTTCCGCGTTCTCGGGAGGTTCGCCGATGGCGAACGCCACCGACGCGGGCCTGATCCGGCGGAGGTCCTTGGCCCAGTTGGACTGCTCGGCGTGAAAGACGACATCCGAGGGGCTGACGTGGGCGAGATACGCGTCGGGGTCGGCGGCCGCGACGGCCCGGCCCATTTCGGTGAGGGCTTGCTCGATGGCGGGGCGGTCGGCCCGGGCGGGGGGCAAGAGCAATGAGAGGATCAACACCGGCGCGACGAGTTGGGCCAGACAACGGGTGGGCATCGCCGAGTTTAGTCGGACGGCCTGGTTTGCTTGGCCCTGTCCGGGCCTCAACGCAGCAGGGCCGATCGGGAGGATGGGACGCGTCGTGCGGGTTCTGTAGGGGTGTCCACGCGAGGACACGCGTGCTGGGTTGGCCAACCGACCACGTCCGATCATAATTCCCGTATTTCCCCTTGCATAAGCGGGGAGGTTGTGGCAAACTCCGCGCCTGACAGGTTCCGTTCCACGGATTCGGCCTTGTGCCGGGGAGAGATTCATGACACGCGCGTGCCTTGCCTTGACCACCCTTGCGATCGCGACGGGTGTTGCCGGTGCGGCCCCCTTGAACCTGGTTCCCGGGCGCCCCGATGTGCATTCGGCGTTCATCACGGTCGCGTACGACTTCCCGACGAGCACGCTCACGGCCAACGGCTTTGCCGACCAGTTGGCGTTGAACTTCGTCGATCCGGCCATCAACCTGTCCAGCCCGCTGCGGGCCTTCACGCTCTCGGCGGTGATCAACCACGATGGGACGTTCACGGGCGTCGGCTCGCTGAGCGTGTCGGGCAACTACGGCGGACCGAACACGCTGCTGTTCTCCGGCGCCTCGCTGAGCCAGTTCGGGTTCAACGGATCCGCGCTGGAGTTCGTGTTCTCGAACACGGGGGGGTCGCTGGATCCGTTCGGCGGCGACGTGGGCGTGATTCTGAGCGATCCGGCCTTCACGTTCCCCGGGTTCGGCGCGAGCTTCAACAACGTCTCTGCGGGGGAGGACGCCCGCTCCGACACGTTCCTGATCCCGGCCCCCGGGGCCGCCGCCTTCGGTCTGGGCGCCGCGGGCATGTTCGCCCGGCGTCGCCGTCGCTAGGTTGCCGGGTTCCCGGCCGTTGCTCGTCCGTGCCCGCCGGCCAAGACGCCGGCTCGATTCCACCCCGTGTCCATGCCGTTGCCTCACGCCCTTTCCCCGGGCGGGGCACAACCTCCGGAGTTTGCTCACATGCTCCCGACCCGCACGATCCGCCGTTCTTCCCGTTCCCCGCGTTCCGCGCTCGACCTGGCCCGCCGCGGCGGGTCGGCGGGGTGGTCCGAGCTCGAGTCGCTCGAGGCACGCCAGCACCTGTCGCTGGCGGGGGTGACGCTGACGCAGTTCCCGCGTGGGGCGTTCGACGCCACCGGCGTGACGGCGTACGAGGCGGCGTCGCAATCGTTCGACGTGGTCGCGTCGCCCACGAGCATCCGGCTCTCGAGCTCCACGTCCCCCGTCTCCGTCTCGGGCATCCACGGGGATGTGCAGATCCACGCCAAGGTGGACAGCGCGGGCAACCTCGTCCGGGGCGTGAACCCGTCCGAGGCGGTGTCGATGGGGAGCGTGAACGGCGCGGGCGACGACCTGGTCATCGTCGGGACCTTCGACGCCGACGGCGACTCGATCCCGGACTACTCGGGCGTGCTGCTCACCGGCGAGATCTATTCCTTCGGCTCCAACGACGGCGGCGGCACCACCGACACCTACGACTTCCGGTTCGTGCCCACCGGCGGCCTGCTGCTGGCGCTCTTCCCGGCCGGGGCCGACATCGGCGTGACGATGACCAGCGAGGGCTCGACGTTCGCGGGCTCGTTCGCGTCCGACTTCGGCGGCGGGGCCAAGGGGTCCTACGGGCCGATCAACGCCGCGCCCGGGAGCATCTCGGGGTTCAAGTACAACGATCTGACGGGCAACGGCATCACCGGCGACGACACGCCGCTCTCGGGCGTGCTCATCTACATCGACTCGAACAACAACGGGTCCGTGGACCCGGGCGAGCCGACGACCAGCACCGCCCCCGACGGCTCGTACTCGTTCACCGGCCTGACGCCGGGCACGTACGTTGTCCGCGAGCTTGCGCCCGTGGGCAGCCTGCGCACCGTCCCCGGCGGGGACGGGTCCTACAGCGTGACGCTCTCCTCGGGCCAGTCGGCCGCGAGCAAGGACTTCGCCAACACGATCCTCGTGTCGATCTCCGGCGCCAAGTACAAGGACCTCACCGGCGACGGGCTCACCGGCGGCGACACGCCGCTGGCCGGGACCACCGTGTACCTCGACTCGAACAACAACGGCGTCCGGGACCCGGGCGAGCCCAGCGCCGTGACCGCCGGCGACGGCACCTACTCGTTCACGAGCCTCCCGCCCGGCGCGTACGTCGTTCGCGAGATCGTGCCCCCGGGGTACGCGCAGACCGCGCCCGCCCCCACCGGCAGCTACTCGGTGTCGCTCGTCTCGGGCCAGGCCGCGACCGGCAAGAACTTCGCCAACTACCTGGTCCCCGTCCTCGGCTCGATCCGCGGCACCAAGTGGTTCGACGCCACCGGCAACGGGGCCAGCGCCGACGACGCCCCGCTGGGCGGGACCACGATCTACCTCGACCTGAACAACGACGGCGTGAAGAACTCCGGCGAGCCCTCCACGATCACCGACGCCGACGGCACCTACTCGTTCGAGAGCCTCGCCGCCGGGACCTACATCGTCCGCGAGCTCGTGCCGGCCAACATGGTCCGCACCGGCCCGGCGCTCGAGGACCGGCACACCGTCTCGCTCGGCGCCGGGCAGACCGTGACGGGCATCGACTTCACCAACGCCGAGAAGTGCGTCAACATCCTCACCAGCGTCCAGTACTGGGTCAACGGCGTGATGGTGTCCAACCTGCGCGGCAACACCAACGCGGGCGACAACGTTCAGGTGATCTTCACGATCCCCGCGGGCGCCGAGGACCACGTGTTCACCCTCGTCTCCTACACCGCGCCGAGCTCGACGTTCGTCGCCGCCGACGCGTACCTCCAGCAGATCTACGACATCGACACCGGCCTGTTCGGCCCCGGCACGCACACGCTGACGGTCCAGATCCCCGACTCGTTCTACCAGGTGGACTTCGTGTGCGGGGAGGCCATCGACGCCTTCGGCCCCGCCGGCTCGAACATCTTCTACTCCCCGCAGTGCCGCCTGATCTCGGCCGACAACGACGGCTGCACGGCGCTCCGCGCCGACGACGCGAGCATCTCGGGGATCGTCTGGTTCGACCAGAACTGCGACGGGGTGATCGACGCCGACGAGATCCCGATCCAGGGCGCCAAGATCACCGTGTCGTGGGTGCAGAACGGCTCGACCAAGTCGATCACCCGATACACCAACGCCGAGGGACGGTACCAGGTCGGCAACCTGAACCCCGCGTACACCTACAAGGTGGCCGAGACGCAGCCCTCGGGCTTCGCCGACGGCGTCGAGTTCGTCGGCTCCGCCGGGGGCTCTCGCTCCAACGACCGCGTCTCCAACATCACGCTCCACGCCAACGAGCACGCCACAGACTACAACTTCAGCGAGTTTGTCGGCGGCGACGTGCTGGGCTCCAAGGACATCGCGGCCGTTTCGTTCTGGATCAAGTCCGACGGCCAGAACCTCATCAAGTCTCTCAACGGATCGTCCTCCGCGCAGCGCCTGGGCGTCTGGCTCGCCGAGACCTTCCCCAACCTCTTCGGCTCCGGGGCCGGTTCCTACAGCCTCGACGGCAAGACCAACTCGCAGGTCGCCTCCGCGATCATCTCCCGGGCCGCCAACTCGGCCACCAAGCTCGAGGCCGAGGTGCTGGCCGCCGCCCTCTCGATCTATGTCACCAACAGCGCCTATGCCGGCGGCACGATGGCCTCGTCCTTCGGCTTCCGCGTCAACCTTGCCGGCTCGGGCTTCTCCACGTACAGCACCGGCGGCAGCGGCTCGCTGCTGGGCCTGGGCAACAACACCTCGCAGATCCTGTTCGACCTGATCTCCGGGGCCGATCGCGCGGCTTCCAACGGCATCATCTACTCGGGCAACTCCTCCGCACGCACCAATCTGTACAACTACTTCCGCGCCATGAACGCCATCGGCGGCATCAAGTGATCGAACCCAATCCGAGCTTCGGACCCCTGGGCCCTGTCCGGGGGTTTTTCATTGGGAGACCCGGGCCCAGCGGAGTTTGGCCGAGCGGGAGCGCGGGTTGCGGTGGAGCTCGGAGTCGTCGGCGGTGATGGGGTCGTCGCCCATGTCTGAGTAGGTTCCGGCGCGCAGGCCGTCGCGGAAGGCGGCCTTGACCTTGCGGTCCTCGCCGCTGTGGAAGGTGATGATGGCCGCGACGCCGCCGGGAGCGAGGCAGGAGGGGAGCACCGCGAGGAGGCGGTCGAGGTTGGCCAGTTCGCGGTTGACGAGGATGCGGAGGGCCTGGAAGGTCCGGGCGGCGGGGTGGAGCTTGGCGCCCGCGGCCCGTTCGGGGGTGAAGTCGCGGGCCGCGCAGACGATCGCGGTGAGGCGCTCGGTGGTGGTGATGGGTTCGATGGTGCGCTGGTGGACGATGAGTCTGGCGATGGCCGGGGCGTCGGTCTCGTCGGCGAGTTCGAGGAGGGCGGCGGTGAGTTCGGCCTCGGAGAGGCGGGCGAGGAGTGCGGAGGCGGGCTGGCCGCGCGTGGGGTCCATGCGCATGTCGAGGGGGCCGGGGCGGCGGTAGGAGAAGCCGCGCGAGGGGTCGTCGATCTGGGTGGAGGCGACGCCGATATCGGCGAGGATGGCGTCGGCTTTGGTGTTGGCGAGGATGGTTTGGATCGCGGCGAAGTTGTTGTGGATCAGGTCGAAGCGGACGTGGCGGCCGCTGGGGCCGTGGGTCTTTGTGAGGCGCTCGCGGGCGGCGGCGATGTTGTCGGGGTCGAAGTCGATGCTGATGAGATGGCCCGCGGGCTTTATTCGTTCGAGGATGGCATTGGAATGGCCGCCGAGGCCGAGGGTGCAATCGACGATGGTCTGGCCGGGCTGGGGGTTGAGGGTGGCGAGGACCTGGCGGAGGAGGACGGGGGTGTGGGGGCGCTGGGACACTGCGGGAGGGTAATGGGCGCGCGACAGCGACGCGCGGGGCGCGATGGGAGGGGGAGCGGGTGTTGGGCGGCGCGGGAGGGGGGCGCGATCAGGAGGAATCGGCGGGCGGGGGGATGCGCGGCGCCGGCTTGGGGCCGTGGACGGGGCGGCTGCCGTGGACGATTTCGTGGCCGGACTTGCCGGGGTCCGGGGGATCGAAGTCGTGCTCGATGTCGGAGATGAGCCAGCGCTGGTTGAGTTTGTTGTCGGCGTCGGGGATGAGGGTGAGGCGGAAGAGGACGGAGGTTGGGGGGCCGTCGTGTTGGATGATGGGGGCGGGGAGGGGGGCCTGGGTGGGGGGATCCGGGGTGGGGAGGGGGGCGTGGAGGAGGAAGGTGTAGTAGTTGGCGAGTTCGGCGTCGCGGCCGGGGTTCCGGAGGTATCTGTCCAGGTCGGAGGGGCGGTCGATGCCGGTCTGGTAGCCGCGGTGGAAGAAGTTCCAGAGGGTGGTGAGGCCGGCGTTGTTGTGGGGGTTGTGGTTGTCGTCGAGGCGGGAGAGGGCGACGGGCGGCTCTTCGAGCCGGCGCTCCGGCTCGCAGACAACGGCTTTGCCATCTCCCCGCGTATAAGGCGTGCCGTCGATATAGAGCACCGCCGGTGTGCTCTCCGGGACGAGCGGCGTCGAACCACCGCGATTGCTGACGAGATCGCCGGTGATGACTGCGATCAGCAGCAATGCGGCGATCGCTGTCGCGAATGGATAGAGCGATACGATCCGGCGGCGCTCCTGAATCGGCGTCGGGATGAGAATGGGGAGCTCCGGCGTTGTGCGTATCTGGACACCTGGTGTTCCGGAGGTCAAGCGAAAGGAGCGGCTGGCAACTGGCGCGGGAGCCGCTGCAACGAGCCGCGAAAGCAACTGAATGTCCTGTAGTGCGAGCTGGCATGACGAGCACGTCGCCAGATGCTCGGCGACAACTGACGCCTCAACCTGATCGAGCTCTCCATCGGCAAACGCGCTCAGGGTCTCAAACGAAGGGCAGGAGTCACTTCCCGCGCTATCGTCTCCGGGTCCATGCTGGAACGCTTCGTTTGTCGGCTCCTGATCGCTCATACGCCCCTGTATCGATCTGTGCTGAATTGCGCCTGACGTGGTGAAAAGCGTTCTCACTCTTCCTGACGAATCAGGTGTGCGAAATGTTCCCGCGCTGAGGGATCATTGAGCAGAATTCCTCGCAATCGGGAGCGCCCCCGGCTGATGCGCGATTTCACCGTGCCGACGGGCACGTCGAGAATGATCGCGATGTCCTTGTAGGCGTAGTCTTCCAGGTAGAAGAGCGCCACGGCGGCCCGATATTTCTCGTCCAGTTCAGCGAGCGCCTGACCAATTCCGTGGCGTTCGGCACCTTGTTCCGCGAGGGCATGGACCTCGTCGAGGAGACCGCCGCCTATCTCGACGGCCCCGGCCGCAGCGAGGCCAAGACCCTCGATCGTCCTGTCGGCCTGACCTACGCCACCGAAAGCATGCGCCTGACCACGCGGCTGATGCAGCTCGCTTCATGGCTGCTGCTGCACCGCGCGGTGAAGGAACGCGAGATGACGCTGACCCAGGCCACCCGCGA
>CALMPG010000124.1 GCA_937871915.1 uncultured Phycisphaerales bacterium | reverse complement strand
GTCGGGGGCCTGGCCCGGTTTACGGCCATCGTGGTGAACGTGCTCAGGGTTGGGCCGCAGCAGCCAGAAGGGAGCCGTGCCGGGTACTGCCGGTGTCCTGGCCGCCGACCGGCGGGAGTGTTGGGATGGGGGGTGGCACTGGCGGCTTGTCCGCCGGTGCGGGGCGCACGGGCGTTTCACGATGCCGGACACACCCCCGACCGTCATCGTGATCGCGGGCCCCAACGGCGCGGGGAAGTCCACCGCCGCGCTTCGGATCCTCCACCAGCACGCCGGAATCGACGACTTCGTCAATGCCGATGCCATCGCCGCCGGACTGTCCGCTTTTCGCCCCGAAGGCGTCGCGTTGGAAGCGGGCCGGATCATGCTTTCCCGACTTCGAGACCTCGCCGCGGCCCGCCGCTCATTCGCCTTCGAAACGACCCTCGGCAGCCGGACGTTTGCACCCTGGCTGTCGGGCCTCATCGCCGACGGCTACCGGTTCCATCTCGTGTTCCTCTGGCTGCCCAGCGCCGAAATGGCCGTCCAGCGCGTCGCCCGGCGTGTCCAACTCGGCGGCCACTCCGTGCCGCCCGACGACATCCGCCGCCGCTACGAGCGCGGCCTGAACAACCTGTTCGAACTCTACATGCCCCTCGCCCATCGGTGGACGATTCTCAACACCGCGCCGGATGGCGATCCAACCCTCATCGCAGCAGGCAGTGGAAACCGGCCCGATCGCATTGCCGATGCGCAGACTTGGGGCACTCTATCATTGCGGACACGCAAGCCATGACTCCCACCCCTTCGACCATCGACCGCCGCATGCAGGACGAGCCCGCCCTGCTCGCGGCGATGCGCGACGCCCGAACAGATGCTCTGCGGCGTCACGCGAGCGCGGGCATCCCGGTCGTCGCTTGGCGCGACGGCAAGGTCGTCGAACTCCCCCCCGACGCCGCGCTCGCCGAGCACCTCCGCCGCAAGCAGACCAAGCCGACCGACGCCGCGGCATAGGTACACCCGCACAATACCGGCATTCCGGGGCGGTCCACGGTCAATCTGCGCGGCTCTACAATCCCCCCCATGGCCTACACCGTCCTCGCCCGCCGCTATCGCTCCCAGCAGTTCTCCGAACTCGTCGGTCAGGAGGCGATCGTCAAGACCCTCCAGACCGCCGTCAAGCAGAACCGCGTGGCGCACGCCTATCTCTTCACCGGCACGCGCGGCGTGGGCAAGACCTCCAGCGCCCGCCTCTTCGCCCGCGCCCTCAACGCCGTGGACGAGAAGGGCAAGGAGAATGCCGAAGTCGCCGAGGCGATCATGAAGGGCCAGGACACCGACACCATCGAGATCGACGCCGCGTCGAACAACTCGGTCGAAGAGGCTCGCAATCTGATCGCCAACGCCGCGTACCGCCCGCTGCGCGGCCGCAAGAAGGTCTACATCATCGACGAGGTCCACATGCTCTCGACGGCCGCGTTCAACGCGCTGCTCAAGACCATGGAGGAGCCGCCCGAGCACGTCGTCTTCATCCTGTGCACCACCGAGACGCACAAGGTCCCGGCCACCATTCAGTCGCGCTGCCAACGCTTCGACTTCCGCCCCATCCCCACCGCCGCCGTCGCGGCCCACCTCGGCGAGGTCCTCAAGGGGGAGAAGGTCAAGGCCGAGCCCGAACTCCTGCACATGGTCGCGCGACTGGGCAACGGCTCCATGCGCGACGCCCTTTCCTTGATGGACCGCCTCCTCGCCGCCGGCGAGAAGACCCTCACCGTCAAACTCCTCGAAGACCTCCTCGGCCTGCCCGATCGCACCCTCGTGGCCAACACCGTCAAGGCCATCGCCGCCGGGGACACCGCCGGAACGCTCACCGCCGCCGACGCCCTCACGAAGCGCGGCGTCTCGCCCGAGCAACTCCTCTCCACCCTCGCCGATCGCTTCCGCGACCTCATGATCCTCGCCGCGTGCGGCGAGAAGACCGACCTGGTCGAACTCGAGGAGGACGCCCGGGCCGAGGCCGTGGCCCAGGCCGCGCAGTTCGACGCGGCGGGTCTCACGCACCTCATCGCCATCTGCGACGCCGCGGCCCGGAGTTGCCGAACGGCCTCCAACCCCCGGGCCATCGCCGACGCGGCGATCGTCCGCATGTCGCTCTCGGAGAAACTCGCGGATGTGGCCGCCCTCGTCGCGGGGCAGGTCCGCTCGGGCGCGCCGAGGAATGGTGCATTGCCCGCCGCGCCCGCGGGAGCCGCCGGAAAAAAATAACGGGGGCGGATGTCGAGCCTCCTGTGCCGCGGGTTCGCCCGCCGGAGGCGGGCACCCCGCCCGATCCCGAAGCGAGTCCCGACGAAGAGGACCACACGGCCCTCGAGGGGTCCGCGTCCGTGCAAACGATCGCTGAACCCAAGCCTCTCCCGCAAACCCCCGCGGGCCTCGCCCCCCTCTGGTCGCGGGTCATTCGCGCCGAGGGCATCTCCCCTCTCCTGCGCGCCGTCCTCATCAACTCCACACTGGAATCCCTCGACTCCGGGCGCGCCACGGTGGTGTGTTCCGCCCGCTACGCCGCCGACGCCCAGAAGCGCTGGCGCGCCAGCATCACCGAACTCCTGAGCAGGGAATCCGGCGCCCCCATCGACCTCACCATTTGCTCCGCCGACGGCGCGGTGGTCGCCACGCCGCCGGCCGCGCCCGTCGAGGACGCCGCCCCGCAATCGGACTCTTCTCCCGCTCCATCCCCGGCCCCGTCGCGCCCGGGCGTCCCGAGCAACGCCGCCGACCATCCCCTCGTGAAGCAGGCCATCGAACTCTTCGGCGGGCGGATCGTTGATATCCAACCTCGCCGGCGAACCTAGAAGAGGTGTCGAGGTGCCGAAGTGCCGAGGTGTCAAGGGCGCGGCGCTCGGCTTTCTCTCGACACCTCACACCTCACACCTCGACACCTGGATCCCCCCATGCTCGACAATCTCAAAGCCATGTCCGCCCTCGCGGGTCTGATGAAGAGCAAGGAAGCCCTCAAGGGCGCGGCGGAGCGCATGAAGCAGCGCCTGTCCGATCTCCGCGCCGCCGGCGGCTCGGGCGGCGGGGCCGTCCGGGCCACCATGTCCGGCGACATGAAACTCATCGGCCTCCACCTCGATCCGCCCGTGTGCATGGCCCTCGCCTCCAACGACGCCCAGTCGCGCCAGCAGGTCCAGCAACTCATCGTCGAGGCCGTCAACAACGCCAGCGACATCGCCAAGGCCATGGCCCAGCGAGAAATGGCCAAGGAAGCCGAGGCCCTCGGCCTGGGCAGCATGCCCGGCCTGGAGAACCTCCTCGGCTGACGATCCCTCTGATTTGTACTTTGAACTTTGAACTCTGAACTTTGATCTCCTCCCACGACACCCCCGGCATCACCATCCACCCCATCCCCGCCGCGGCCGCGCCGTCGCTGCGCTTCACCCTCCCCCCCCCCCCCCCCCCGCCCCCGCCCATCGCCTCCGCCATCGACCTCGTCTGGGCCGAACTCCGCCAAGCCAGCCCCCGCCTCTTCGACGGCCCGATCGTTCTCACCGACACCGGCGCGGCCGTCCTCGGCGCGGCCCCACTCGACAAACTCCCCGCCCGGCGCGCCACCTACAAGACCCTCGCCACCGCCGCCGACGTCGGCATGACCGTCCGCGCTCTCGGCGTGCAGGCCCTCGTCCTCGCCCGCGACGCGGCGGGCGTCGAGCACATCCTCCTCGGCCGGCGCTCCTCCGAGGTCCGCAAGTACCCCGGCCTCTGGGAAAACGCCCCGTCGGGCTCCGTCCCGCCGCCCCCCGCCGCCGAGCAGAGTGTCAGCCTTCCCCACCTCGCCCGCACGCTCATCGCCGAGGGGATCGAAGAACTTGGCCTCTCCCTCAGCGCCGTCGACATGACCTGCATCGCGCTCCTCGACGACGCCGAAGCCGCGAGTCTCGATGTCGTCCTGCGCGTGAACCTGCCCCACCCCATCAACCCCAAATCGCTCCCCTGCCCCGCCACGGACGGCCGCTGGGAATACGCCGACGCGGCGTGGGTGCCGGTCGCTCAACTCAAAGGATGGGTGGAGAGCAACGCTCACGCCATCTCGCCGCCGGCGCTTGCAGTGTTGCCATGTATGGGGGGGACTTGGGCGACTCGCATCATGCCCCCCTGAGGGGTCGGCCTTCGCGCCACACCGTCCGACGCCACTCCACAAACTCGTGGTCGGACCTGGCGGACGCGATCGCCTCTGGTGGCAGGTCGCGAACCCGCACGGCAATGGCACCAAGCTCAGCTGCGTTCGGCCATCGACCGAGTCCTGCGGCAGTCTTCCGAGTTAGGAACTCCAGATAGTCGACCCTATCACTCGGGAAGTTGAGGTCGAGCAACAGGCGCGTGACCCAAGTGCGTCTGCGCCAGTACCACCCAAGGATCAACAGCAAGCCGAGGGCAAGGAAAATGGTAACCGCGAGCACTATGCCTCCGATCCTCAGCAGGTCGCCGTCGCCCCTGCCACACACTGGGTTCGCCGGGCCGGGACGGATGTGGCCGCTGACCCGATAGATGTCGCGAACAAATGCAGCATCGCTATACGTTCTTCGTTGCAAATGCGATCACGTCTGCGCCGATCGCACGGAGTTCCGCATCCGAACCATTCAACAGACTGCGCATGGTTGCTCTCCCGATCTCGCCGAGTCGTATGCCAGCCGGAGAACCCGCCGTCATGGCGCGATTGTAGACGGCTACGACCAACGCATGTCGTTCTCCCAGTGCCCTTCCGACCGAGTCTGCGTCGAACGATTCCTGAAACGCATCGCCCGAGGCGATACGTGTCCATGCCAGCGAAGCCGGCACCTCGAACGGCAAGTCCAAGTACTGACACACAGCATCCGCGATACCAAAGGCTGCAAGTTCGTATCGGAGCTTTACACTCGGGGAGGCTTGATCATACGAAAACCCGGCGACGTGAGCGGAACCTTCGATGAACCCCGCTACAAATGCCCCAGCGTACTCGACCTGATTCATCTCAGATGATCCGGTGGCAGGCGAGAACTGCACTCCGAATTGTGCGCCGCGTCGCTGGAGCGCTTCAAATCGACCGCCAAGTCCATTTGGCGGGGCCGGCGTGCTGGCCTTACGCGCGTCGGTCGGCGACGAAAGCGTGGCAGCCGCGGGAGGAAGTGGCGAGCCGTGCTTGGCCAGCATCGCGTCGATTTCCTGTACGAGCGGGTCGGCTTCATTGGCACACCGGGTCACCATTTCAATGAACTCCGCAAGCGCTGATGCCATCGCCCCCGGATTCCGAAGTTTGGCCTCCCACTCTTCTTCCTCCGTCAACGACACCTGGACGGCCAGCGCGCGATACAACGGCGCCACTTGCTTGTCAGGCACCCGTAGGTGCTGACGCAGGCCCAATCGCATCATGCGCAGAGCAAGTCGTCGGTTGGGACCAAGCTCCAAGCCGGCCGTCGATGAGTTCCAACTCTCATCAACCTCACGTTGTGCGAGAGTAGTCCTGATGACTAGATAGAGCCCAAGCGCAGCAACGACGCCCAGAATGAACATCCACATGGTAACTCCAGCTAGGTCTCTTGCGGCCTCTTCCACCCAGTCTCCGCATCCTTCTCCAGCGCCGTCGCGGCCTGCCGCATGCAGCGCACGCACACGCGCTTCCCCTCGTTCACCGGGCTCTCCCACTCGGCCTGGTTGCGCTCCTCCAGGCACATCACGCACATCTTGCCCACGTTTTCCTTCCCCTCCCCGTGCAGCACCACCGCCGCGTAGGCCATGCTCAGGCACTTCAGGCAGATCAGCGACCCCTGGTGCCCCTCCACCATGATCTCCGTTCCCGCCTGATCCCACACCCGCGAGCAGAAATCGCAGGCCGACTCGGTCACCACGCCGCTCTTGTTGGTCTTGTGCATCGCAGGGATCATTCACCACCGAGAACACCGAGAACACGAGAGAGCCGAAGAAGGGTCGCTCGCCCTGCCCCGCTCATCACTCCTGGTTGTTCCTCTCTGTGCTCTCGGTGCTCTCTGTGGTCAGTCTTCTGCCCGCCTCCCCCGGCCGGAGCACCAACTGGTTGGCCACCAGCGACTGGTAGATCCCGCACCGCCCGAGCAACTCGCCGTGCGTTCCCATGTCCACGATCGCCCCGCCGTCCATCACCACGATCGCATCCGCCGCGATCACCGTGCTCAGCCGGTGGGCCACGATCAGGCACGTCCGCCCGCCCGGCGCGCGAACGCCGGCGTGGGTTCCATTCGCCCGCTGGCCCTCCCCCTTCCCCCCTCCGCCCTCGCCCTTGCCGACAAACTCCGCGATGGCCTCGGCGATCTTCGCCTCGCTCTCCGAGTCGATCATGCTCGTGGCTTCATCGAGAATCAAAATCGCCGGATCGCGCAGGATGGCCCGCGCGATCGCCAGCCGCTGCCGCTGCCCGCCCGAGAGCCCGCTCCCACCCTCGCCCACCCTGAACTCGTACCCGCCCGGCTTGGCGAGGATGAACTCCTCGGCCCGGGCCCGACGCGCGGCGTCGCGGATCTTCTCCTCCGTCGCGCCGCTGGCCCCATAGGAGATGTTCTCCGCGATCGTCGCCGAGAACAGCACCGTCTCCTGCGTCACCACCCCGATCTGCGCCCGCAGCGAGCGCACGCCGACCTCGCGCACGTCCCGCCCGTCCACCAGCACCCGCCCCTCATCCGGGTCGAACAGGCGCGGGATCAGGCTCAGCAGCGTCGTCTTCCCGCACCCGTTGGGCCCGACGAACGCCACGGTCTTGCCGAACCCCACCGCCAGCGTCAGACCGCCGTGCTCCCCGATGGCCCAGCGCTCCGCCCCCGGGTATCGAAACCGCACGCCCTCGAACCGGATGTCCTGCGCGTGGCGCGCCATCTTGGACAGCTTCGCGTCGTGCCCCGGCTCCACGGCCATGCCCTTGAGCTCGTTGAGCCGTCCCGCCGCGGCCGACGCCTGCTGGATGTCGTTGAGGAACCCCGTCAGCGGCTTGAGGGCCGCCCCCGCCGCGCCCAGCGTGATCAGGGCCCAGATCGCGTCGGTGGGAGAGATCGCCTTGTCCAGGATCGCCTTCACGGCCACCAGCGCCAGCGCCCCGAGCACGAAGATCGTCACGGTCTCCACCAGCGGGCTGGCCAGCGCCCGGGCCGTGCGCACCTTAAACTCCTGGGCCACCACCCGCTTGTTGGTCCGGTGGAACCGCCCCTCCTCGGCCCGCTCGTTGGTGTGCACCTTCACCACCCGCAGGCCGCCCATCACCTCGCTCGCCGAGCGATACAACCCCGCCTGCGACTCGAGCGCGCCGCGGCTGGCCCGCCGGATGCGCTTGCCCAGCTTCCGGATGATGATCCCCACCAGCGGCCCCGCCACCAGCGCCCCCGCGGCCAGTTTCCACTCGAAATAGAACGCCACCCCGACCATGACCAGCCCCTTGGTCACCTGCGCGATGGCCTTGCTCAGCAGCGCGTTGAACCCCTGGCTCAGCGTCGCCGTGTCGTACACGATCCGGCTCACCAGGTCGCTCGGCCCGGCCCGCAGCACCGTCCGCAGGGGCAGGTGCACCACCTGGTGGAACATCTCCCGGCGCACGTTCGCCACCGTCCGGCTGATCACCGTGAGCGAGAGATACGCGTGCAGGAAGTTGCACGTCGCCCCGATCACCGTCAGCGCGCCCACGCCGATCACGATCCACAGCACCGCGTCGAAGGGCCGGTCCGGGAGCGCGCCGATCCAGCCCTCGGGCACCCGCGGCGCGTGCGCCCACGCCGGCAGCCTGGCGATCCGCCCGTTGAGCTGCTCGGCCAGCACCGGCAGCGTCGTCGGTTTGTCCGTCAGGATCGTGTCGAACACCGGCTTGAGCGCCGCCAGCCCCGCCCCCACCCCCCCCGCCGAGAGCACCGCGAACACCATCGCGGACCACAGCAACGCCCGATACCGGAGCATCCGCCGCGCATATCCCCAGAAGGCGTCCTTCATCGTGCTCCGTGGCCCCGGGCGTCTCCCCGGTGCGTTTGCCCGCCCCGGCGCGGCCTCGATCCTAGGGACACATCTCAGAACAGAGGCCCGGGCGCGCCCCCGGGCAGGGCCACACCGGGCCCCCTCGCGTGCCCGTGGGTCCATCTTCCCCCCAATCCCCGATCTTGTGATGACATCGCGCCGCTTCGGGCGAATACTCCCCCGGCATGCGGAGCAAGCCCAGGGCAACAGTCGTGATCCCCTGCTACAACCACGGCCGGTTCGTGGCCGACGCCGTGCGCTCGTGCCTGGCCCAGACCGACGCCCTCGTCCGCATCGTCATCGTCAACGACGGCTCCACCGACGGCGAGTCCCCCGCGGCCTGCGACCGCTGCGCCGACATGGCCCCCACCGTGCGCGTTCTCCACCAGTCCAACCGGGGCCTCCCCGCCGCCCGCAACGCCGGCGCGGCCGTGGCCGGGCAGGAAAACTGGGGCGAGTACCTCGTCTTCCTCGACGCCGACGACTGGATCGAGCGCACCTTCGTCTCCCGCCTGCACCGCGCGATCGCCGACGAGGGGGGCGAGTGGGACTCGGACGCCTCGCACGCCTATTGCCAGGAGAAGCTGGTGGACAAGGCCTCGGGCGTGTGGCGCGTGCCCGAGTGGGACCCCACGCTCTTGCTGGTCACCAACCTCCACCCCGTCACCACCCTGATCAAGCGCGACCGCTTCGAGGCCGTCGGCGGCTTCGACGAGTCCTTCACCTCGGGCTACGAGGACTGGGACCTCTGGCTCCGCTTCTCCGCCCGCTCGTGGCGCGGTGTGCGCGTCCGCGAGCCCCTCTTCGCCTGGCGACGCCACTCCGACAACACGCTCGTCATGCAGGCCACCAAGCGCCACGCCGAGCTCCACGCCATCCTCATGCAGCGCCACGCCGCGCTCTACGAGCAGAACGCCCGGCGCGTCATCGCCCTCTCCAACAACCTCCTCCGTCGGGCCGACGCCAACTGGCTCGACGAGACGGGCGACGCCATCTACGTGCGAGACCTTCGCAACCGCAACTGCGAGCTCTTCGACGAGCTCGAGCTGGCCCACCGCCGGATCGAAGAACTCACCGCCCGCGTCACCGACTTCGAGCACAAGCCCGCGGTGCGGATCGCCAAGGGCCTGTTCAAGGTCGTGGACGCGATGCCCAGGCCGCTGGCCGCGCCGGTGCGGTCGCTGGCGCGCTGGGCCCGGAGGGCGCTCTGAGAAATAGGCCGAACGGGGCCCATAAGACCCATTCGACTTGTCCGGCATTCACTTCGCAATCAGAGGTTATTCAGCGCCGTCACCTGTCCCCGCTGCGTCCCGTTGGTGCTGTCCCCGCCCGAGGGCTGCAGGCCGCCCAGCGACGTGTCGTAGTGCCGCATCATCGCCGTCACCGGCACGTCGCTGACGATGTCGAGCGAGTAGAAGTACCGGTTGTTGGCGTTCTGGGCCAGCAGCGGCGCGTACGTGGACAGGTCGATGAACAGGTTCGCGTCCGACAGGATCACAAAGTCCTGCGCCATCACGAACCCGTCGCTGAACATGAACCGCACCGTCACGTTGGCGGGCTGGGGCTGGCTGGCCCCGAAGAAACTCCCGTTGGGGTTGAAGATCCCGATGTTCTCGAACAGGTCCATCCCCGCGCGGGCCCCGTCCATGAACCCCTCCGCGAAGTCGTGGTGCAGCGCGCCCGTGTAGCTGAACGCGTTGGCCGCCAGGTCGTTGTGCTCCACGTGCAGCGTCGTCGCGATGATCGGCTGCGAGCTCGTGTACAGGATCGAGAAGTACTTCCCCTGCAGCGCCGAGACGTCCGGGAGCGTGAAGCTGCTCCGGCTCCCGGGCTGGATGATCGTCGGCGCGCTGGTGATCGTGAAGTCCGGCGAGCCGTCGCCGAAGCGCGCGATCACCGTCACGATCGCCCCCACACCCGGGTTGGTGTTGAGCATGCTGATGGTGTCGGCCGTGGTCGTGCCCATGGCCCCGTTGTTGGCCATCGTCAGCACGCCCTTGATCGCGCCCGTGCCCGTCACGCCGAGTTCCGTCGCCCCGCCCTTGTCCCCGGACGTCTTGTAGTGGGTGCTGGCCACCACCAGCGCCCGGTCCGAGGAGACCACCGCCGAGTAGTTCCCGTCCGTCAGCGCCATGGTCGAAGCGATCGCCATCCCGCCGCGCCGGAAGGCCTCCGTCGTGAAGTTCACCACGATGGGCGTGCCCCCGCCGTCGGGATAGAACGTCACCGTCACCGCCGCGGGCTGGTCGGCCGTGTTGTCCCACACGATCACGTCGCCCTGGTCGGCGGCCTTCTTGATGTTCGGCAGCGTCCACATCGTCCCCGTGGTCTGCGTGAACGCCTCGATCGTCGAGGACCCGAAGTCGTAGTGGCTCAGCGTCGCCGAGATCGGCCCCGTCGCCCACACCTCGATGGCGTAGGGCTTGCCCTGGCGCGGCACGAGGTTGTTGGCCGGGTTCTGGAACCCGCTGATGATCACCCCGGCCCGCCGGTTGGCCCCGATCGACCCCGTGTTGATCACCTTGTCGCGGTACCAGAAGTCCGCCGCCGGGCTCGGCAGGGCATCGCGTGTCTCCGCCCGCACGATCACCTGGTAGTTCACCGTCGTCGAGCCGGGGTTGCCCAGCGGCAGGGCCTCGTTGATCGTCCCGCCCGCGAAGCCCTCCGGGTAGTACACCCGGTAGGAGTAGAACGCGGCCACGCCCTGGGGCTTGATGATCTCCGCGTCCCGGATCGTCACCAGCTGGTCCTCGTTCACGTTCGTCGCGTCGAAGGCGTTCTGCGTCGGCAGCTCCCCGAACGGCGACGACTGCGTCGTCGTCTGCGTCACGTTGTTGATGATGTTCTGGATGATCTGCCACGAGGCGTCGGTCGCGATCCGCGCGAAGACCGTGAACCCCTGGTCGGTGTTGTCCAGGAACGAGTTGTTCTTCAGGTTCACGAAGAACTGGCTCGTCGCGCTGTTCACCTGCCCGCCCACCCGCGCCATCGCCACCGTCCGGATCAGGTTCGACTGGTTGAACTCGTTGGTGATCGGCGCATCCGTCGGGATCTGCTCCCACGCCTGGTTCTCCGGCCCCACCCCGTTGAACGACCCCGTCGTCGTCGGGCTCTTGAGCCGGAACGCCCCGCCCTGCAGAACGAACGGCGCCGCCGGCGTCTGCGTCGTGTCCTTCGCGTACCGGTGGAAGAACGTCTTGTCGTAGTCCCCGTCGCGGACATACTTCAGGAAGTTCGCCACCGTGATCGGCGCGGCCTGATCGAAGAGCTCCAGATCGACGTCCCCGAAGTTCGTCTGGAACCGAACCACCGTGTCGTTGGGGTTCACCAGGTCCCCGATGGTCGGGAAGTTCGCCAGCGACAGCAGCGTCCGCCCCTCCAGCGACTCGAACATCCCGCCCGAAACCATCCCACGCCGATTCGTGTGTGCACGCATGGACATCATGCTCCTGAAAGTTCCGCGCTTCAAGGCTCCCCCCACCTCCCCCGCCCCGGCGGGGGAGGGGCCCGAGGCGCGGCGAGGGCCGAGGCGGTTCCCTCCGTCCCCACGCCGACGCCCGGCCCGAGCGGAGCGACCCCCCGCCCCGC
>CALMPG010000123.1 GCA_937871915.1 uncultured Phycisphaerales bacterium | reverse complement strand
GCCCCCCGCGCCGATCAGCACCACCCGCTTCCCCCTCACCGTCCCCCCCATCGCCCCCGCGAGCACCCCCACCGCCGCCGGCCCATCCGTGTTCACCACCAGCGCCCGGCGCGCGTTCCCCATCGAGTCCCGCTCTACCACCAGCGTGTTCGCCGCCCCGCACACCTCCGAGAGCGCATCGATCGACCACTCCACCTCATCCCCCGCCGCGATGCTCTCTCGCGCCAGCCGCACCAGGTGCTGCTTGTGCGGGATCGTCACCGAGCACCCGCCGAAATCCAGCCGCGGATGATCGATCAACGCCCCGAGCGTCGCCTTGAAGTGCTCATACTCCGGCGGCACCGGCAGGGGCAGATACACCGCATCATGGGTAGCCCGACACTCCGTGGCGGGCTCTTGGCCCTGCGTGCCTGCCGAGTCCCCGCCACGGAGTGTCGGGGTACCCGAGACGTCCCAATCGTCCGTCATCAGCGAATCAAACCCCGCGTTGTGCACCAAGGGCGAGAGTGAATGCTCAACAGGCCACCCGATCACCCCATACACCCGCGTCCCCGCCCCGATCTCCCCGAACCGGTACCCATCCCGCAACTCCGACACCGTCGGCTGCCCCGGCGCCGTCTCCAGCCCCTTCCGAAGCGACGCGAACGTCAGGAACCCCCCGAACTTCGGCGCCAGCACCCGCGACATCAGCCCGAACCGCCCCATCGCCAGCGCGATCATGGGCCGGTTCGCCGCGTTCTCCACCAGCAGATCGAACAACTCAAGATTGTCCCGGAGCGATCGCGCCGTGATCGCCACCTTCACCACCCGCGCCGCCGGCTCGCTCTGCATCTGCGACACCCGCCGCAGCAGGTCCGCCGGCCTCCCCTGAAAATCATGCATCGACAGGATCAACCCCGGCCGCATCTCCCGCCGGTTCGCCGGATAGTCGATCGCCAGATGCACCTTCTGCGCCAGGTTCGCCGACCTCGAATACGCCGCGAACTCCATATCCAGATACCGCGGCGGATGCTCCTTCGCTCCCCCGGGTGGCCCACCGCTCCGCGGCGGGTTTCCGCGTACCCCGACACTCCGTGGCGGGTCTTTCTCCCCCGAATCCCCCGGCAGCGCCGTCCCCAGCCGCTCATACAGCGCCACCCGCGCCATGTCATCCCCGTCATAATGCCCCCCCTCGCTCGCCGCGCGGCAAGTCACGATGCACGGCAGCGCCGACCCCGCCACCACCCGCAGGATGGTGTCCACCTCCCGCTCTTCAAGATTCCCCCCACCATCCCGAGTCCCCGAAAAGAACTCATCGACCCGGAACTCCACCAGGTCCGCCCCCGCATCCCGCGCGGCCACCGCATCCGCCAGCGCGGCCGCCTCGTCCTGCACCATGATGGGCACGCAGATCAGCGTCCTGGGGGTGGGCACGCGCAAGCGTATCAGCCCGGCCCGCCGGGTTGAAACCCGTCACGCCGCCACTTTCCACAGGCGCTCGCTCAGGCCTTGGGCTTGTAGGTGATGCCCGCAAACCACTTCTCGCCCCACGGCCCGATCACCGGCAGCGGCTTGGTCTGCCCCTTGTTGGCGCTCATCACCCCGAGCACGTTCATGACGATATTGGCGATCCCCAGCAGCGGGAACATCACCACGCCGACGCACACGAACGACAGCGGAATGGCGATCAGAACGCCCACCATCAGCGTGCACCACAGGATCAGGCACTGCTTCGCGTGGTAGAGCGAGAACGCGTTGTCGCGCCCGATCAGCGGGATGAGCCAGAACGGAAAGCCCACGAGGTTGATCGCGTAGCACAGGATCGCGAATGTCTTGCCGTCCGCAACCTCCTTGTCGGAGATCGTCGGCGTCGTCGGCGGCACGACAACCGGCTCGGGATGCGAAGGGGGCGGCGGGGTGGTTGGCTCGGTCTGGTCGGACATGGTCGCTTCTCCTCAGTCGCGGCCAAAGCCCGCGGCCGTTGCTGGTCTCCCTAATCGGCCGACAAGCCCCGTTTCGGTGAGTGTTTGGAGGTCCCCCGCCGGGCCATTTCTGCCCTCCCGTCCCTTCCCGCCTCCTCACAGACGCCGCGCCGGCCACGCCCGGCAGGCTGAACCACCAGCAACCGCGCGCCCGCAGGCGCCCGAGCCCATACCCCGCACACCAACTCCCCACCGACCGGCCCGGGCGCGCTCACGAGCACCCGGCCAGCCAGACGTTCAGGAAATCGAAGATGTCCTGCACCGCAACGCCCCCGGAAAGATCGATGTCGGCGAGGGGGTTCAAGACAAGCCACGCGTTGAGATAGTCGAAGATGTCCTGCACCGCGACCGTGCCGTCGCGGTTGAAGTCGGCCAGACAGAACGAGGAGATGGTCAGCGTTCCCGATCCCGCGCTGGCGAGGTATCCGCCAATGCGGATCAACGCCGTCCCGCCCGCCGGTGACGCGAACGTCAGCCGCGAGAGATACAGCGAACCCCCGCACCCCGGCCCCGCGTCGTCGTTGCAGGCGGTCGCGGCGTTCTCCGCCCCGGGGCACTCCGTCGAGCGGTACACGGCGATCTTCGTGTCGAACACCGGCGCCACGCTGGCGCAGGTGTCCACGGTGACAAACCGCGCGGCCGGCGTGTTGTACCGCACCCAGACGTCGTTGTTGACCTGGTTGTCGCCGAACCCGAAGCCGCACAGACCCTCCTGGGGTCCGTCGGTGGTCGCGCCGCAGTTCGTGAACAGGTAGAAGCCGTCCACGATCACGGGCGCGCTCTCGCAGTCATCGGTCGGCCGGCCGCCG
Source organism: uncultured Phycisphaerales bacterium (assembly GCA_937871915.1). Lineage (GTDB taxonomy): Bacteria > Planctomycetota > Phycisphaerae > Phycisphaerales > UBA1924 > UBA4658. Next base: position 25,249 of record CALMPG010000123.1, on the reverse strand, counting down.
ATGTACCTGGCCGAGATCGTGAACGCCCCAGAGGCTCCGGCAAAGCCCGCGACGCGGACGAAGTACACCGTTCCCGCCGACACGATCAGGTCCAGGGCCGAGTCCCGCAAGCCAGTGCATCCGCCCGCACCAGTCCCATGATCGTCGTTGCAGGCGATCTCATTGGCGGCGGTCCCCGGGCAGCCCGCGTGCACCGACAGCACCGTGTCGAACGCCGACCCGCACGTGTCCAGCCGCAGCCGCCCGGTGCACGAGGGCGCCAGGCGGAACCACACGTCGGGCGAACTCGCCGTGTTGCCGCAACTCGAGCCCCCGTCGTTCGTGGAGGTCGCCGTCACCCCGACCACCGATGTTCCCGCCAGCAGTGGCGTCCCGCTCGCACAGGCGTCGTTGGCCGGGGGCAGGTACTGCGAGCGCAGCGTGAACGACCCGATCGCCCCGGAGTACCCGCTCACCCGGATGAAGTATTCCACGCCGGAGGTCACGCCCACATCGACCGCGGACTGCAGCGTGCCGACGCACGTCCCGACGAGCGCATCGTCGTTGCACGCGATCTGGTTGGCGATCGTGCCCGGACACCCGGTGTGCACCGAGAGCACGGTGTCGAACCCCGAACCGCAGGTATCGAAGCGCAGGCTCCCGGTCTGGATCGCCGTCAGGCGATACCACGCGTCGGCCCCGCCGGCCGATTGGCCGCACGAGGTGGTGCCGTCGTTGGTCGCCCCCGCGAGCGTCCCGTTCACCAGCGAGCCGGTCGTGTAGACGGTGGCCGAGGGGCAGTCGTCGTTGAGCGGCTCCTGGTAGTAGGTGCGGATCGTGTACCCGCCCCCCGCCCCGAGGTACCCGGCCAACCGCACATAGTAGGTCGTGCCCCCGGTCACGCCGGTCGTGAGCAGCGACGCCGTGGAGTTCGGGCACGAGTCTCGCCCGCCCACGACCCGATCGTCGTTGCAGCGAATCTGGTTCGTCGTGTCCCCGGGACACCCGGAGTGGATCGAGAGCACGGTGTCGAAATACGACCCGCACGCATCGATCGCCAGCGTGCCCGAGAAAGGCGGGACGATCCGGAACCAGACGTCCGGCGAGGTCGTCGAGTTCCCGCAGCTCGCCGATCCGTTGTTGGTCGCGTTCGTGGTGGGCCCGACCACCGTGGCGCCGATGGAAAGGTTGAACGCCGTCGCGCACGTGTTGTTGCTCGGCGGGGGCGGCGGCCCCGGCGTCACCTGCACCGCCTGCACGTCCCACGCCAGCGTGTCGTTGTTCTCCGGCACCGCGTCCGTCGCGGGATCGAGCACGACGCCAAGGTACCGGGTACCCGCCGCCGTCGAGGCCGGAATCACCACGCCCGGAAGACCAACGCCCAGCGCCTGCATCGGCGCAAAGTCATAGTCGAACGTGAACGTCCCCACCAGCGTGTCCGCGGTCGTGATCTCCCGATTGGTCGAGAGATACACCCGCACCGTGTACGTCCGCATCGGTGGATCGGCGTTCGTGGCGTTCGCCGCGACAAAGCCGCACCCGGATGTGGTCGCGCTCGCCTGCACCGTCGTGCTCCCGTTGAGCCGGAACTGCAGGGCCTCGAGGTCGAACGTCGTCCCGCGCGCGCCCGAGCGGAACGAGTTCAGATCCGAATCAAACTGCTCCCACAGCTTGCAGTACCGCCCGTACGTGGCCCGATCGCTCGTCGAGCACACCGCGTGAGCCCAGCGATCGGTCGCGTTGGCGAAGAAGTACGCGTTGCTCCCGCTCATCCCGCCCCACACCGCGTTGAGGCAGCCGGACGCCGTGTTCGTCTGCAGGCGATTGCCCACGCACAGGTCGAACGTTCCCGAGCGGAAGTACAGCGTGCGCCCCGTGTGCAGCCCGCCCGAGCCGCACGGCTCCGCCGGATACGAGAAGTTGTAGTACTGCCGCCCCAGATTCTCCCCGCAGCTGTAGCCCCAGGCGCGCCCGAGCCACCCCGTCAGCATGCCCACGCTCCGACGCTGCCCCCTGATGATCCGGATCGCCGCGCAATCCCGGTTGAAGTTGCCGTTGTTCACCCAGTCGCTCCCCGCGATGAACTCGGTGCCCGAGGTGTACCCCCAGTTGTTGATCACGTCCGTCGAGGCCGGCGAGCTCCCCCCGCTGTCCACGCCGTCCCATCCCGGATACACCCAGATCTCCCGGGCCCAGTCGTAGATATCCACGCCGTCCACATCCCGCGCGTACACGCAGTGCCCCGCGGTGAGCACCACGCCCGAATCCTGCATCGCCCCCGAGCAGGAGAACCACCGGGTCGCCCCATTCAGATCCACGAATCGCATCGCCAGTTTGCACGACGTCCGGTCCGGGAACGCATTGAACGACGTCACCGCCGACATCGCCCCCAGCGAACGCGCCCACTCGCGCGCCATCACCACCCCATCGGCCCCCACAAAGCCGCTCCCCCCGCCGCCGATCGCCCCCGACGGCGGCCCCGCCGGAAGTTCGACGGTCGTCCGCCGCGCGGCGTCATGGAACAGCACGGTGTCGCTCCCCGGCGGAACATCGACACCGTCCACGGGCATCGGCATCGGAGGAATCTGGTCCATCGGCGGCGGAAGCGCCATCCGGACCGGCTCGCCCTCCCCCGGCCCCGGCACCGCCTCCTGCGGTCCGACGGGAATCGCCCACACCTTCGCGGGCGGCGCGGGCACCGCGTTGACCGGATCCGGGTCCGCGTTCACGACCCCCGGCACACCCCACGAGATCAGGGCCGCCACCGCTGCCGCTCGTCCGACGATCATGCGAGTTGTCATGGGCTCACCCTCCTTCGGCGCCCGCCGCGCGAAAGGGCCGTCCCCGCACCCCGCACTGATATCAGATATCAGTATCCACTATAACCGAACACCGCTCGGTACGCAAGCGCAAAACCCCACATTTTGGCCACGCGCTCTGGTTCGCCGCGCGCGGGCTGGCGAGCCTCTCGGCATCAGATCGACCCCGTATGAGGATTCCATGTGCCGCCACTGGCCGCCCGAGGCCCCGACAGCCCCCATTCGGGCGAGCGTCTCGATGGCCGCGCCATCGGACCGACCGATACTCCCCCCATGCCCACCCTCGCCGCGCATCCCTCCTGCCTCCACCGCCTCCGCTCCACCCGCGAAGCCCTCTACACCTCCGGCCGCATCCTCGGCGAGGACGACCACCCCCGCGACCTCTGGCCCGTCGGCCTCACCCACGAGCGCGGCCAGGCCCTCCGCGATCTGGTCATCCGCGAACGCGCCACCCGCTGCCTCGAAACCGGCTTCGCCTTCGGCCTCTCCGCCTCATTCCTCCTCGAAGGCTCCCTCACCGTCCAGCCGGAACCAATCGCACACCCACGCGTCACCTCCATCGACCCGTTCCAAACCACCCAATGGCGTGGAGCAGGCCGCCGCTTCCTCAAAGAAGCCGGCCTCACCCTCCTCCACACCCTCCTCGAATTCCGCTCTGAGTCCGCTCTCCCCCAACTCATCTCCGAGCATGGGGGAGGACAGCAGTTCGACTTCGCTTTCATCGACGGCGACCACCGCTTCGAGTCCGCCTTCCTCGACATCTTCTTCGCCCGCCGCCTCCTCGGCCCCGGCAAACTGATCGTCGTCGACGACGCCTGGATTCCCGCCATCCAGAAAGCCGCGGCCTTCTTCACCTCCGCCACCCTCTGCCGCCAAGAGCCGACGCCCGAGGGCTCGCCGCTCTCGAAGTTCATCCTCCTCCACGTGGACGCCGAAGGCGACGCCCGTGAGTGGGATCACTTCGCTCAGTTCTAATCACGTTTACGAGCCCTCCGCGCGAGCGGAGGATGAGCATGAATCGTCCTCCGCTCGCGCGGAGGGCTCGTAGAGGCATGCTCACAACTCCGCAATCCGCCGCGCCGTCTCCGCCTCCCCAAGATCCTTGAACAACTTCCCAAGGTCCCCCGCCAGAATATCCCGCAGCGGATACTCCCCCGGCAGCCGCTCATCGGCCACGATCCCATCCTTGTACCGATACGTCCGGATCTTCTCCGACCGCTCCCCCGTCCCGATCTGCTCCCGCCGCGCGCTCGCCCGGGCCTCGTGCACCTTCCGCCGCTCCAACTCATACACCCGCGCCATCAGCAGCCGCCGCGCCTTCTCCCGGTTCTGCTGCTGGCTCTTGCTCTCCTGCATCCGCACCTCGATCCCCGTCGGCTTGTGGAACAACTTCACCGCCGTCGCCACCTTGTTCACGTTCTGCCCGCCCGGCCCCTGCGCCGTCGTGACATCCTCCGTCACATCCGCGGCCCAGTTGATGTGCACCTGCACCTCCTCCGGCTCGGGCAGCGCGGCCACCGTCGCCGTGCTCGTATGCACGCGCCCCGCCGCCTCGGTCGCCGGCACGCGCTTCACGCTGTGCACGCCCGCCTCGAACGCCAGCTCGCTCCACACCCCCTCGCCGCGCACGTTGATCGTCGCGGATCGCACGCCCCCCACGCTCGGCTCGGCCGCGACCTCCATCGTCTCGAACGCCCACCCGCGCTTGGCCGCGTACTTCGAGTAGATGTCGAGCAGGTCGCGGGCCCACAGCGACGCCTCATCGCCGCCGGTGCCCGCGCGGACTTCCAATATCACCGACCCCACGGCCCGGTCATCCGCGTTCACCAGAGCCCCCTTGGCCCGCTCGATCGCGGCCGCGGCCCGCGCTTCGACACCGGGCAGCTCCTCGCGCGCCATCGCCGCCATGTCGTTGTCCCCACCCGCGATCATCGCCCGCAACCCCTCGGCCTCCTTCACCAGCCGTACATACTCCGCATAGTCGCTCACCACCGGCTCGATCGCGGCCTTCCTGATCGACAGATCCCGCACCTTCTTGTGGTCCACCACGATCGCCGGATCGCCCAGCTGCAGATCGATCTCCCCCATCGTGCCGGAGAGTTCCTCCAGTTTGCGGATGAGGGCGGGCGGGATGGATGTGGCGTCGAGCGGCATCGGTCGATGTTACCCGGCCTACGCCTTCCGGTAGTGCCCCATTATGTGGTCCGCAATTCGCCGGTGTTCGTCGTTGGACGGGTAGAAGTGAATTTCGGTCTGGTGCTCGGGCCATTGGCCTTTTTCGCGGATGCGAAAGACGATCTCTGCCTCCACCGTTTCCGCGTCTCGGACGGTCGGCGGGACGGCGTCATCGGCAAGGCACCAGATATCGAGCCAAGCCGCCGTGCAGGTGCGCCGCCATGCGTACCCGTGATAGCCGCTCTCGCCCGTCGCCGTAAATCCCATGCGGAGGCGAGTGTTCATCGATTGCCGCGTCATTCCGACGTAGATCGGCCAATGGTCCTGACCGACGAGGTAGAGTTTGGGCGTCCGCCGCGTGGCGAGCCCGGAGAACTTCGGGGACCCCTTCGGACACTTCACGACGTACTTCACCGCGTCAAATCTCATCGTGTAGCGATCGGGGCCGAGTATTTCCATCGGTGACAGTATTGCCTATTCATCCCCGTGGCCCATCTATCTCGTTTTGAAGCGAGATTCGACAAGGCTTCGCTCCTCTGGTGTCAAACGCCGGAAGTAGGTCGCTACGGTGCTCCATTGCTGATACCTTGTCGGCACCGGCACCCAGGACACAGAGTTGCTGGACCCCCAAGCCGTTCCATTTGCCCAACCCCCCGATCCCCACGCGTGCGCGCTCGGCAGCTGGCATTGCCATGGACCGTGCCACTCCGTTGGCTCACCTCGAGGCCAAGGGAGTGCCGGACGACCCTGCGCTCCCCCCCCCCGTTCCCCTCCCCGCTTCCCACCCGTCACTCCCCCGGGTGTTCGCCCTCCGTCCATGACCCCGATGGGGGAGGCTCGCCCAAAAAACTCCGTGGCGATTCTCCCGTGCCCCGAACGCCGCGCGGCCTGTGGAGCTATCACCACATAGTCGCGCGGCATCGCCACCGATGGCCGCGGGGTGGGGGGCGGGGGGGCGGGGGACACACTTGAAAAGGAGTTCGCACCCATGGCCACCACCGTCACGGAAACCCGGCCCTACGCCCACGTCGGCGAAAGCCGCGGCATGCTCGACCACGACCACGACCTGATCCACTACCTCTCCAGCCGCCTGGACACCATCTGGCGCTGCGACCAGTGCATCGCCAACGCCGACGGCGACCCCGAGCTCCAGACCTTCTGGCGCGACATCAAGAAGCAGGAGACCGCCAACGTCCAGAAGGCCCGCGACCTCATCAAGAAGCACGTGAAGAACAACTGCTTCTGAGGCAGGTCCTCCGCCCACCGGCCGTTCCCCCCCGCCCCTTCTCATAGGAGCACTCCATGTTCTCCAGCAAAGCCACCCCGCGCCGGCCCCCGCCCGCCGGCGCGAAGCCCCTCGCGCCCTCTTCACCCCCGGCCCAGCCCCCGCCCGTGCAGCGGTGGGAGAACGAGGGCGGCGCGCCGGCCCACGCGCGCGAGGATCGCCCGAACGCATCCCAACGCGAGCGCATCCAGGCCCGGGCCTACGAGCTGTTCCTCTCGCGCCAGCGCGACGGCCGCCCCGGCTCCGACGCCGACGACTGGGCCCAGGCCGAGCGCGAGATCGGCGAGGGCCCCCCTCCCCCGGTCCATCCCGCGCACCTCCGATCCTGAGAACGAACCCATGATCCAGATCCTCCCCGAGTTCCCCGACACCGTGCTGGCCATCTCCGCCACGGGGCTCGTCACCGACGCGGACTACAAGACCGTCCTCATCCCCGCCGCCGAGGACCGCCTCCTGCGCCACGACCGCCTCCGCGTGCTCTACCACCTCGGCCCGCGCTTCGAGCGCTTCGAGGCCGCGGCCATGTTCGACGACGCCGCCTTCGGCCTCCGCCACCTCCGCCGCTTCGAGCGCATCGCCGTCGTCACCGACCTCTCCTGGTGCCGCAACTCCGTCCGCATGCTCGGATTCATGATGCCCTGCCCCGTGCGGGTCTTCGCCGACGCCGATCTCGCCAAGGCCCGCGACTGGATCCTCGAACCCTCGCCCACCCCGGCCTGATCCCCCCCTCCCCCTCCCGCGGCGGAACCCATCGGCGCATCCCTGCGCGGCCCCGAGCCTGTCCGGTCGGGGCCGCGCTCATGCGCCCCGCACACTGGCACGAAACAAGTGGTGATCGCGGCAGCGGCCCCGGCCGCATCGCTCGGGCTGTTTCTTTTCCAACCCCTTTCCTTGGCCTTCCTCTGCGCCTCTATGTCTCTGTGGTGAATGCCTTTGGGCGTACACTCACCCCCGCATGCCCGACGCCATCACCATCCGCAACCTCACCAAGACCTTCGGCCCCAAGGTCGCCGTCAAGAACCTCGACCTCAGCGTCCCCCAGGGCTCCCTCTGCGGCTTCATCGGCCCCAACGGCGCGGGCAAGACCACCACCATCCGCATGATCATGTCGATCATCTTCCCCGACTCGGGCGAGCTCTCCGTCCTGGGCAAGGCCTCCGCCATCGAGTCCAAGGACCGCATCGGCTATCTCCCCGAAGAGCGCGGCGTCTACCGCAAGATGCGAGTCCTCCCCTTCCTGACCTACATGGCCCGCCTCAAGGGCCTCGACGCCGGCGCGGCCAAGCGCAAATCCCTCGACTGGCTCGGCCGCATGGGCCTCGGCGACGTCGCCAGGAAACGCTGCGAGGAACTCTCCAAGGGCATGCAGCAGAAGGTCCAGTTCATCTCCGCCGTCATCCACGAGCCCGACCTGCTCATCCTCGACGAGGTCTTCAGCGGCCTCGACCCGGTCAACCGCCGCCTGATGCGCGAACTCATCGAGGAGCAGCACAAGTCCGGCCGCACCATCGTCTTCTCCACCCACGCCATGTACGAGGCCGAGCAGCTCTGCGACCGCGTTTTCATGATCCACCGCGGCGTGAAGGTCCTCGACGACACCCTCGCGGACATCCGCGCCCGCTTCGATCCCAAGACCATCGTCGTCGAGCCGCTCAACACCGGTGAAACGGCTGTCCAGCGCCGTTTCCCGGACATCGAATCCACCCTCCGTTCATTCCCCGGCGTCTCCCACGTCGAGCGCGACCGCGACGGCTTCTCCCTCGGCGTCGCCGAGGGCGCCGAGCCCTCCCGCCTCATGGCCGAACTCGCCGCCGCCATCCCCGGCGGGGTCCGCCGCATCGAGCTCAAGCGGGTCAACCTCGAGGACGTCTTCATCGACCTCGTCCAGTCCACCGCCGGCCAGCACGTGGACCGCGCCGACCTCCGCAACCCCGCCGCGGAGGAGGAGCCCGCCCATGTCTAAGACCCTCATGGTCGCCCGGCGCGAGTTTCTCGCCACCGTCCTCACCAAGGGATTTCTGCTGGGAATCCTCCTCCCCCCGATCATCATGGCCGTGGCCCTCACGCTCGTCCCCCTGCTCATGAACGCGGCGGCCCCCAAGACCACCGGCACCATCGCCGTCATCGACCGCTCCGGCCTCGTCGAGGACGCCCTCAGGGTCTCGCTCAACTCCGACGCCTTCCAGGCCCGCCGGGCCAAGAAGATGGAAAAGGCCCAGCAGAAAATCCGCTCCGGCGGCATCAACCTCCCTTCCGATCCGCGGGCCGAGGCCATCCAGAAGAACCTCGCCTCCGGCGGACCGTCGCTGAGCGTGATCATCCTCCCCCGCGATGCGGACCCCGAGAAGGAGAAGCAGCCGATCCTGTCCGCCCGCGTCCGCGACGGCGACGACGCCAGCCGCTCGCAGCGCGTCGCGCTGGTGGTCATCCCCGAGGGCGCGGTGCGGATGCCCGCGCCCGTCGGCGCGGACAAGGAGCCCGCCTTCGAGCACTACCAGCTCCTCACCGCCCCGAAGCTCGACATCGAGGTGCAGCAGGACATCAGCGAGGAGGTCGATCACGCCATCGTCGACGCCCGCCTCACCGCCGCCAGCCTCGACCCGAAGGCCGTCCGCCAGCTCACGACCACGCCCGTCACCGACACCCTGGTCATCACCCCCGAGGGCGAGCGGACCGACAACCCCGTCACCGCCATGCTCCTCCCCGCGGGGTTCATGATCCTCCTGTGGATTTCCGTCCTCGTCGGCGGCCAGGGCCTGCTCATGTCCACCGTCGAGGAGAAATCCAGCCGCGTCATGGAGGTTCTCCTCAGCGCGGTCTCCCCGATGCAGTTGATGGTCGGCAAGATCCTCGGCCAGATGGGCGTGGCCGCCGCGATCATGAGCCTGTATTCCCTCTCCGGCATCGGGGCGCTGGTGTTCTTCAGCCAGAGCCACCTGCTCGACCCGATGCTCCTGGTCTACACCGCGATCTACTTCGTCATCGCTTTCTTCCTTATGGCCAGCATGATGGCCGCCATCGGCAGCGCCGTGAACGACATCCGCGAGGCCCAGATGCTCATGCAGCCCATCATGATCGTCATGGTCATCCCGATGGTTCTCTGGCTCCCCATCAGCCGAAACCCCAACGGCATGTTCGCGCAGATCACCAGCTTCGTCCCGCCCATCAGCCCCTTCGTCATGGTCGTCCGCCTCGCCGGAAGCGAGAAGATCCCCTTCTGGCAGGTCCCCGTGAGCATCGCCATCGGCGTCGCATCCATGATCTTCATGGCCTGGGCCGCGGCCAAGATCTTCCGCATCGGCGTCCTCATGTACGGCAAGCCCCCCAACCTCAAGACCCTCATCCGCTGGGTCCGCATGGCCTAGCCCCCTTGCCGGGTGGCACTGGCAGCTTGTCTGCCAGTGGTGGACGGCAAGGGCTACTCGATTCCAAAACAACCACCCGCGATGCCCTCCACCACACAATCAACGTACCCGACCCCCTTCACCTGGGACAAATACGCCCTCTACGAACTCTGCGCCCAGAACCCCCCGCGAGACGCCAAGCTGCTCCGCGCGATCTGGCAAAACGGCCAAACCGGACGGGCCGCGTCTCGAAGCGACCTCACCCTCGGCGAAGACTTCTGCGGCACCGCCGCCCTCTCCCGAGCCTGGTGCGACCTTCTCCACCGCGGCCGGGCCATCGCCGTGGACAACCACCCCCCCACCATCGCACGCGCCCGCGAATCCGCGGCCAACTGCCCGCGCCTCACCCTCACCCAATCTGATGTCCACCGCGTCCGCGAGAAGGCCGACCTCATCGCCGTCCTGAACTTCTCCATCTGCGAACTCCACGACCGCGCGGCCTTGGTGAAGTACTTCAAGCACGCCCGCTCCCGCCTTCGCCCCAAGGGCTGCCTGATCTGCGACCTCTACGGCGGCTCGGACGCTTTCGAGACCGGCCTGCTCGATCAGGGCATCAAACCCCCGCCGTCGCCCCACCCCGGCGCACGCGACAAGATCACCTATTCCTGGGAGCAGCGCGCCTGCGACCCCCTCACCGGCCGCGTCGTGAACGCCATGCACTTCGAGGCCATCCCGACCAAGGCGACAAAGCGAGCACCTGTCGTCATCCTCAACGCCTTCGTCTACGACTGGCGGCTCTGGTCCGTCCCCGAACTCCGCGACGCCATGGCCGAGGCCGGTTTCAGGATCACCGAGGTCTACCCGCGCGAGGCCGGCGCCATGGACAGCGAAGGCAACCTCTACGCCCGCCCCATCGACGATCCGAACGAAGTCGGCGACAGCTTTAATGTCTTTGTCGCCGGCCGCTGATCGTTCTTGCCTTTTCACATCTCCGTTGGTTGTTCATTCCATGAAAAGCCCCCGGGTACGACGGTGGCCGCGCCCGGGGGTGAAGGGAGGGAGGCTGTATGTTCGCCCGCGCTCTCGCGTCGGACGCTTCCTCTCGCTCACGCGAGAGGCTCTTGAAAGCCCCAGCGGTCGTGGGGATCGGGGATCGGTGGCCGGGAACGACTCCTCCGTGGCGCCCAGCGCCTCTGTGTGTCCGTTCCGAGCCTCCGTCTGCGGTCGGTCCTTCGTCCGCATTCGGGGCGGCGGTTCCATCCTCCGCGCTGTCGCGAGCCGCCGACCCCCACGATGCTCCGCTGTCGCGAGCCGGGTCCCAGCCCCGTCTCGCACCGGACCGCTCAAGTCGGCCCGGGGGAAGGTAACAAGTCAACGTCTCTCTTCGATCGCCTCCTCAATAGGTCCTCTGAGTCCCATTCGTCCTATCGGTCATATCGCAAAACCCCAAGCCGCGCGGCCAACGCCGCGCCGCCAGGGGCTTCTGCCCACCGTTCACGAGCACCCCATCGACGCGCCACAGTTCAGGCACTTGTAGCACGTGCCCGACCGAACCGTGATCGCCCCGCACCCATCACAGGCCGGCGCGTCTTCCTGGTTGTTCCGCATGGCCATCGAGAGTGCCGACACGGCCGCGCTCGCAGCGGTCGGCCGGGCCACGCTCACCTGAGCTCCGCCGCCCGCTCCTCCCACGCCCGTCGCGCCCTCGGAGCGCATCCCAACCCGGCCGCCGAGGGGCTCGTGCCCGCCGTGACCGCTTTGGCCCCCCTGCGTCGTCGCCGGGGCGCTTGGGTGCGAGGTCCGTTGACCGATCGGGGCGCGTTGTCCTTGAGCGTGTGCTGTGTTCCACGATGCACGGTCCTCCTGACCAGCAGAGTGAACGAGAGCGTCCCGCACATCCCCCTCGGCGTCATCTTCGCCAAGACGCGGAGGAAGTGCACTGTCCGGGCCGGCCGTGGCCCGAGGCTGCGAATGGGACGCGGAATCGAGAAATCGATCGCCCGCGGGTTCATCGGCCGAACCGGCGTGATAAGACGAGGAATCTCCACCCCTCTTGGGGGCGTTCGCCTCCCGGTACCCGGGGATGAACTCCATCCCCATCCACCGGAAGATGTAATCGACAAGGCTCTTGGCAAACGGGATGTCCCGGTTGGTCGTCATCCCCGCCGGCTCGAACCGCTGGTGCGTGAACTTGTTGACCAGTCCCTCGATCGGCACGCCGTACTGCAGCGCGACGCTCACGGCCGTCCCCAGCGAGTCCATCAGCCCGCCGATCGTCGAGCCTTCCTTGGCCATCGTGATGAACAACTCGCCCGGCATCCCGTCCTCGTAGAGCCCGACGGTCAGGTACCCCTCGTGCCCGGCGATGTTGAACTTGTGCGTGATCGAGGCCCGCGTGTCCGCCAGCCGGCGACGCATCGGCCGCTCGACAATCCGGACCTCCGGCGCAGCCGGGGGTTCCACAAGGCGGGCAACCGGCACCTCAACCACCAAGGAAGACGCGGCAGGCATCTCCGCCGCAGGCTGCGCACTCCCCAGTGGTTTCACCTCGACCATCGGCTCTTTCTTTGCCTCGGCCTCGTCCTTCGCCGAGGCGTCGTCGCCCGTCGAGTTCAGCGGCTGGCTCAGCTTGCACCCGTCGCGGTACAGGGCGTTCGCCTTCAGCCCCAGCTCCCACGACAGCCGGTAGCAGTCCTTGATGTCCTGCTCCGTCGCGTCGTTGGGCAGGTTGATCGTCTTGCTGATCGCCCCGGAGATGAACGGCTGGGCCGCGGCCATCATCCGGATGTGCCCCTGCGGAGCGATGAACCGCACCCCGTGCCGCCCGCACTTGTTGGCACAGTCGAACACCGGCAGATGCTCCGGCTTGAGCACCGGCGCCCCCTCGACGGTCTGCCGCCCGCAGACCACCTCGTTGAGCCCCTCGATCTGGGCCTTGCTCAGCCCCAGCCCGCGCAGCAGGTTGAACGACGCATCCGCCTTCGCCGCGTCCGGGTCGATCCCCAGACGCCGCATCGCATCCTCGCCCAGCGTCCACGGATTGAACGCAAACCCGAGCTCGAACACCCCCGGCAGGGCGTTGTTGATCGTCTCGATATCCGACTCGATCAGCCCCTTGGAGAGCAGGAAATCCTTGAACGACAGAGTGGTCCGGCTCTCCGAGCCGGACGTCTGGCTCGAAGAGCCAGACCAGCCATCCATCGGCACATCCACGCTCAACGTGCCCAGCAGATACGTCAGGATGTCCCGCGTCTGCTCCTCGGAATACCCCATCGCCACCAGCGCCGGCTCCACCGAGTCGTTGGCGATCTTGAAGTACCCGCCGCCGGCGAGCTTCTTGAACTTCACCAGGGCAAAGTCCGGCTCGATCCCCGTCGTGTCGCAGTCCATCAGCAGGCCGATCGTCCCCGTGGGCGCGATCACCGTCACCTGCGCGTTCCTGAACCCGTACTTCTCTCCGGCCAGCAGGGCGTCGTCCCACGCCCGAACGGCATGGTCCAGAAGGTCATCCGCGTTCGCGATGTTCACCCGCCCCGTATTGATGATCTCGTGGTTCACCGGCACCGGCGGGATCCGCATCGCCTCATAGTTCCCCGCCTGGCGCGGCACGCCGTGGGCCGCCAGCCGGTGGTTGCGGATCACCCGCAGCATGCTCGCCTTGTCGTCCTCATACCCCGCGAACGCGCCCAGTTGCGACGCCATGATCGCCGACTGCCGGTACGCCCGCCCCGTCAGGATCGCCGTCAGCGTCGAGCACACCGCCCGCGCCTCCTCGCTGTCGTAGGCGATCCCCGCCTGCATCAGCATCGCGCCCAGGTTGGCGTATCCCAGCCCCAGCGTCCGGTACTTGTACGACAGCCGCGCCACCTCGCTCGAGGGGTACGACGCCATCAGCACGCTGATCTCGAGCACGATCGTCCACAGGTCGATCGCGTGCTCGTACCCGTCCACGTCGAAGTGGCGAGCCTTCGCGTCGTAGAACTTCAGCACGTTGATCGACGCCAGGTTGCACGCCGTGTTGTCCAGGAACATGTACTCGCTGCACGGGTTCGACGCGTTGATCCGCCCCCCGCTCGGGCACGTGTGCCACGCGTTGATCGTCGAGTCGAACTGCACGCCCGGATCGGCGCACCGCCACGCGGCGTACCCGACCTGGTCCCAGATGTCCCGGGCCCTGAACGTCTTGGCCACCTTCTTGTTCGTCCGGAACTTCGTGCTCCACTCCGCGTCGGTGTCGAGCGCATCAAAGAACTCATCCGGGATGCGAATCGAGTTGTTCGAGTTCTGCCCGCTCACGGTGAGGTACGCCTCGCCGTTGAAGTCATAATCCAGCTTCAGCCCGAGCCGCTTGGCCGTCTCTCCGATCGTCATCCCGTCGGCCGCGCTGGCCTTCTTGTCCTTGATGACCTTCATCCCCTCCACCATCGCCTGCACCTTGATCTCCTCGCGAACCTTCCAGTTCACGAAGTTCAGGATGTCCGGGTGGTCCATGTCCAGGCAGACCATCTTCGCCGCGCGGCGCGTCGTCCCGCCGCTCTTGATCGCGCTGGCCGCGCGATCGCCGATCTTCAACCACGACATGAGCCCGCTGCTCTTCCCCCCGCCGGAGAGCCTCTCGTTCTCCGCCCGCAGGTTCGAGAAGTTCGTCCCCGTCCCGGAACCGTACTTGAACAGCCGAGCCTCGCGGACCCACAGGTCCATGATCCCGCCCTCGCCCACCAGATCGTCGTCCACGCTCTGGATGAAGCACGCGTGCGGCTGCGGGTGCGTGTACGCGTCCTTCGCCAGGTCCACCCTCCCCGTGTACGGATCCGGCACGAAGTGCCCCTGCGCCGGCCCCGTGATCCCATACGCGAAGTTCAGCCCCGTGTTGAACCACTGCGGCGAGTTCGGCGCGGCCATCTGGTGCACCAGCATGTACGCCAGCTCGTCATAGAACGCCTGCGCATCGTTGGGCGTGTCGAAGTAGTTGTGCGTCTCCCCCCAGTGCTTCCAGCACCCGGCCAGCCGGTGGATCACCTGGCGGGCCGACTTCTCCGGCCCCGTGCGCGACGGGTCCTTCTCCAGCGGCACCCCCGCCTTGCGGAAATACTTGCTCACCATGATGTCCGTCGCCAGTTGCGACCACGTCTCGGGCACCTCGGCCTCGTCCATCTGGAAGACGACCGATCCGTCCGGGTTGGTGATCTTGCTGGAGCGCTTCACCCATCGCACCGATGCGAATGGATCCTGCCCCGCCACGGTGAACTTGCGTGTAATCTTCATTCCGTCTCTCGATCTGAAGGCGTGTTCCGGTTTCTAGTCAATAGTCGTTCGGCACTAGGCGTTCGGCGAGGCTCCATCCAGACTCCGAATCAGGCCGGAGATCACCTTGCCACACTCCGCCGTCTGCTCGATCAGCGGCCTGCACTCGGACTCTCCCGCATACCCAAGCCCAACAGAGAACGCCAACTGCGTATCAATGTCGTAGGTGGCCGACCGTGCGTTGCGAAGCAACTGCACGTAGGCCTGCGCGTTGTGCTTTCCATACCCCTCGGCGATCAACCGAGCGACCAGCAGCGCCGTGCGCCGAATCGTCGTCGTCAACCCGAATCGCTCGTGATCCGGAAACCGGGTCGAAAACGCATACAGCGACAGCCCAAGCGTGAAGGCCTTCTGCCACGCGATGAGATCCTTGTATGAATGAATACCGTCGCTCACGCAGCCATCCTCGCCTAGTGCCTAGTGCCGATCGCCTATCGCCTATTTCCCGATCAATCCACCCTGGGAAGCGTGAGGCCACCCTGGTCCTGATACTTCCCCGCCTTGTCCGCGTACGAGGTCGCACACACCCGGTCCGCCTTCAGGAACACCAACTGCGCAATCCCCTCATTCGCGTACACCTTCGCCGGCAGCGGCGTGGTGTTGGAAATCTCCAGCGTGATCTTGCCGCGCCACTCCGGCTCCAGCGGCGTCACGTTCACGATCAACCCGCAGCGTGCGTACGTGCTCTTGCCCACGCAGATCACCAGCACATCCCGCGGGATCTCGATCCACTCCACCGTCTCGCACAACGCAAACGAGTTGGGCGGGATCACCACGTGGTCCCCCCCGTTGTCCTTGGTCCCGAACCCCGCGCAATCAACCTCCACGAACAACTCCGGGCTGAACGCCTTGGGATCGACCACGGTGACCTGCCCCGTGCGCGGCGTGGGCGTGAAGATCTTGAACTTGCTCCCCACCCGGATGTCGTACCCGTACGACGACACCCCATAGGAAATCCGCCCGGGCCGCTTGCTCGCCTCCGCGAACGGCTCGATCGGAATCAACTCTCGAATCTGCGTATCACAAAGAACGGGCATAGGACACCTTCGCCTGGCGGGGAAAAACACCCAACCATAGCCCAAACATGAGTTCCTCTACCAGCAACCTTGGCCGGCGAAGATCGTCGGGAAGAAAGACCCCAATCGCATCGGGCCAGTAGTCACGCCCGGGCGGTGGGATGGGGAGTTTACCACTACAGATCGTGCCTGCAACACGCCTCATCCACAAAATACGGTACCCCAATTGTCACGTTCTGTCGAGTACCGCGCAACTCTCTGGCTCGCTTGAAGTTACCCGACGCGCAAAACTTATCCCCAGCCGTGTCGCGTGCGGACATTTGGTGTTTTCTCCCCGCCTCTCGTCCGCCTCTCCCCCAGATGTTGTGGGGCGCGACGATCGCCCCCTCACGACAACAACAGACACCCAGCCTCTCGCCCACTTCCAGACCGTTTCCATCGGGTTCCCACGCCCACCCAGCCCCGCCCACCCCCACCACTCTTCACCCGCTCTTCGCTTCCCTGATAACCTCTCTCCTGCAACTCGCACCCTTCGCTCTGCGGAGCGAGAGTGCGGGTCGGTGCAAAGGGCGGGGACGTCCCGGGCGGGGGCGGGGGGGCGGGGGCTTCGGAGAAGCGCGATGACGTGTGCGGACCGTCGGTCTGATCGGTCGTGTGGTGCTGTCCCGGTCGGCCTTGCGCTGATCGCCCTCACCCTCATTGCTTCGGGTTGCTCCTCCGAGCCCAAGCAGGTCAAACGCGTCGCCCCCAGCGCGGCCATCATCCGCGACGTGCCGCGCCCCCTCCAGGGCATCATCGGCGCCGAAGCCACGCTCAGGGGCATCGACCCAACGCTCATCTCCGGCCTGGGCATCGTCGTCGGCCTTGCCGGCACCGGCGGCGCCGACAACCTCGACCCCGCCGTGCAGGCCACCATGGAGCGCGAACTCGCGCGCGGCGGCATCGCCAAGGGCGGCACCATCCAGAACTATCCCGGCTTCGAGGGGATCTCGCCCCAACAGTTCCTCCGCAGCCCCGACGTCGCCGTCGTCATCGTCGAGGCCAAGGTCGCCCCCGGCGCCCCGGAGGGCATGCCCTTCGACGTCTACGTCCGCACCCTCCCCGGCTCCGGCGTCACCAGCCTCGAGGGCGGAACCCTCTGGACCACCGATCTCCACATCGGCCCCGCCGCCGTCTTCGGCGCCATCAAATCCCGCAAGATCGGCGCCGCCCGCGGCCCCGTCTTCATCAACCCCTTCAGCGCCCCCTCCGTCAACTCCCAGGGCGACGTCCAGATCACCCGAACCTCCGGGCGCGTCCTCGGCGGCGGGCGCGTCACCAGCCCCCTCCAGATCGAGATGGCCCTCGACAACGATTCCTTCGCCCGGGCCCGGTCCATCGTCAGCACCATCAACTCCCGCTTCCCCCGCGGCCCGGGCGACGACGGCCCCATCGCCCGCGGGCGCGGCAACGGCGGCGGAACCTCCGGCTACCAGAGCATCGCCCTCCGCATCCCCCAGGCCTACGCCGAGAAGCCCGAGGAGTTCCTCCAACTCGTCCGCCACATGCGCGTCGATCCCAGCTCGCCCGAAGAGTTCGCCCGCCAGTACGTCGAATACCTCAAAGCCACCCCCGAACTCACCGAGGACCTCTGCTGGTGTCTGCAGGCCATCGGCAAGCCCGCCCTGCCGTTCCTGGCCCAGATGTACGACTATCCCGAGCTCCGCCCGCGCTTCGCCGCCCTTCGCGCCGGCGCCCGCCTGGGCGACCCTCGGGCCACCCCGGCCCTGATCGACCTGGCCCGCAAGGCCAGCCCCGCCGACCGCATCGGCGCCCTCCGCCTGCTCGCCGACATGCCCGACGACCCCCGCATCAACCTCGCCATGCGCGAGATCGTCAACGACCCCAATCTCGACATCCGCGTGGCCGCCTACGAGGGCCTCCGAGACCGCAACGACCCCATGCTCCTGCGCGTCCCCATCGGCGAGACCTCCCGCGCCCGATTCACCCTCGAGCTCCTCCCCGCCAAGGAGCCCATGGTCTACGTCACCCAGCAGGGCGACCCCCGAATCGTCCTCTTCGGCGGCATCGACCCTTCCGCCGGCGGCTCCTCCGGCAGCAAGTACAACGGCATCCAGATCCGCAAACCCGCCCTCCTCTCCGTCTGGGACGACCGCTTCATGCTCTCGGCCGAGAGCGCCAACTCCGACCTGCGCGTCTACTACCGCGACCCCCGCTCCAACCAGGTCACCCAGTCCAAGGCCCCCGAAGACCTCGCCGAGTTCGTCGAGTTCCTCGCCCATCGCTCCACCCCCGAGAATCCCCAGCCCGGCCTGGGCATGACCTACTCCCAGGTCGTCGGCGTCCTCTACGCCATGTGCCCGCGCGCGGGTGAGCCCGCCGCCACCGCGGCCGGCGTTGACCCGCGCGCCATCTCCGCCCTCCCCGCCACCTTCGCCACCGAGGAAGACCGCCTCCGGGCCGAGATCTACCAGGCCATGCAGTCCACCATGCTCGCCGACCGCCCGGAGAACGAGGCCCAGGCCGCCGATCAGGCCGATGCCGTCTTCCGCCCCACCGCCCCCGTCGCCCTCCCCTCCGCGGGTCCGAGCACCGGCGATGGCGACATGAAGTCCAAGATCGTCCCCCTCAAGAAGGCCGCGCCGGGCAAGTCCGCCGCCGCCAGGTAGCACAGTACCACGGGCACCCCGCCCGTGGCGGGCGCCCGCGCGCCATCCGCCGCCGCTTCGCGCGGGCCGTACCCGCGCCGACCGACACCCTTCGACCACGCAGGCTCCAAGTCGCCACCCGCAGACTGATCGCATCCCCATTCGCCTGTCGATGGAAGATCGTGTATCCTCCGTGTTTCCCGGGCCTTCCGGCGTCGGGAGAGGGGTACCCCGCGACTCCTTCGCGGATCGCCCCTCCGGGTACCCCGCGACTCCGTCGCGGGTCTTCGATCCGGGTACCCCGCGGCTCCGTCGCGGGACTTCGATCCGGGTACCCCGCGACTCCGTCGCGGGCTTCGTCCACCCGGGCCGCGGAGGCGGCCAACCAAGGGCTTCGGGAACGCCCCCGAGCCACGTTCAGTTGTCGGGCGACATGGAGGTTGCTCTCGGAATGCGTCTGGCCAAACTCACTCTCAACGGTTTCAAGTCCTTCGCCGACCGGACCGAGTTCCGCTTCGACGATCCCGTCACCGGCATCGTCGGCCCCAACGGCTGCGGCAAGTCCAACGTCGTCGACGCCATCAAGTGGGTCCTCGGCGAGCGCTCCAGCAAGTCGCTGCGCGGCAAGGAGATGATCGACGTCATCTTCGCCGGCTCCGCGGGCCGCAAGCCCCTGGGCATGGCCAGCGTCACCCTCACCTTCGACAACCCCATCATCGAAGGCCCCGCCCGCTTCGGCGCCCTCGCCAACCGCACGCCCGACGCCGCCGCCCTCAACGCCGCCGCGTCAAACGGCACCCCGAGCGCAAGCGAGGGGTCCACCCTCGTCGTCCCGGAAACCGCGGTCGAATCCGACTCCCCAGCTCTCCCGCTCCCCTGCTCCCCTGCTTCGGACGCGGCCGTTTCCACGGAAACGGAAATCACCATCCAGCGCAACACCGTCAACCGCGCCCTCCCCCTCGACGCCGACGTCGTCGAGGTCGAGCGCCGCCTCTACCGCGACGGCACCAGCCAGTATCTCATCAACCAGAAGCGCTGCCGCCTCAGGGACATCGTCGATCTGTTCATGGACACCGGCATCGGCGCCGACGCCTACTCCATCATCGAGCAGGGCAAGGTCGACGCCATGCTCCTGGCCTCCCCGCAGGAACGACGCACCATCTTCGAGGAGGCCGCCGGCGTCGCCAAGTACAAGGCCCGTCGCATCGAGGCCGAGCGCAAACTCGAACGCACCGAGAGCAACCTCACCCTCACCCGCGAGCAGCTCGCCAACACCGAGCGCCGCCTGAAGATCGTCAAGTCCCAGGCCGCCAAGGCCCGCACCTACAAGACCCTCGAGGGCGAGTACACCGCCCTCCGCTGCCTCGTCGCCCTCGACAACTTCGACGACCTCATCCAGCGACTCTCCGGCCTCACCCATCAACTCACGGGCCTCGACGAAAAGCGCCGCGAGGCCGCCGACGTCCTCGCCGCGCTCGAATCCTCCAAGCAGGAGGCCGAACTCCGGCGCGGCGAGCTCCAGTCCAGCCAGCGCCGGGCCGAGAGCCGCCTGCAGACCGCCCGCCACACCGAGCAGTCCTCGCGCCAGCGCCAGCAGATGACCCGCACCGCGATCGAAGAAGCCGAGAAGCAGGTCGCCGAGGACGCCAAGCAGCTCGAGGCCGTCGATCAGTGGATCACAGAAATCGAGTCCGCCCTCACCGAGCAGGCCGACCAGATCGCCGCCCTCGCCGAGGAACTCACCCGCGCCGAGCACGAGCTCGGCACGCTCGCCCAGGAGCGCGGCCAGGCCGCCCAGCGCCTCAACGATCTCCGCTCCGAGCAATCCCAGAAACGCTCCCAGGCCCAGAGCATCGACCGCGAACGCGCCGGCCTCCTCGCCGCCATCGAGAGCGACCGCCGTCGCGCTTCCGGCATGCGCGAGCAGATGACCTCTCTGGCCACCAAGGCCGCCAGCAACAAGACCGAACAGGAAACTCTCGCCGAGAAGCGCTCGCTCGCCGAGCAATCCCTCGCCGCCACACGCGAGTCCATCGTCGCCGCCGAGCACGAGCACGCCACGGCGCAGGAAGCCCTCGGCAAGCTCAGCGAGGATCGCCAGGCCCTCACCCGCCAGGTCGCCGAGATCCAGCAGACCTTCGACCGCACCGACTCCCGGCGGGCCACGCTCCAGGAGATGCACGACAACCACGCCGGCCTCGGCGAGAGTGTCCGCTTCGTCCTCGAGAAGAAGGAGTCCGGCGAGGGCTTCTCCTTCGTGCGCGGCGTGCTGGCGGATCTCGTCCGGGCCCGGCGCGACCACGCCGACATCGTCGAGGCCGCCCTCGGCCCCGCCCTGCAGGCCCTCGTCGTCGGCACGCTCCTCGACGTTCCCTCCTCCGATGAACTCCGCAGCCTCCCGGGCCGTGTCGCGTTCCTCCCCGCCGATCCGATGGGCGCCACCGACGCCATCGAGACCGAGCCGCCGCCGCTCCCCGACGCCGGCTCTCCCGACGAGACCCCCATCGTCGGCATCATCGGCGGCGCGGCCGGGTACATCACCCGCGTCCGCGAGATGATCGCCCCCGCGCCCGGCGTCGAGAACGCCGCGCAGATCCACGCCTTGCTCGACCGCCTCCTCGGCCGCACGCTCCTGGTCCGCGATCTCGACGCGGCCATGCTCCTGGCCGCCGGTCCGCTCGCCAACCACAACGCCCGGTTCGTCACGCCCGACGGGCGCGTGATGGAGACCGACGGGCGCGTCCTCGCCGGTCCCGCCGGTGCGGAGTCCGGCGGCGCGGGCGTCTTGCAGCGCGCCAGCGAGCTCGCCTCGCTCACCGCCGAACTCGATCTCACCCGCGAGTCCCTCGAATCCCAGCGGTCCTCGCTCGCCGCCGCCGACGAGCAGGCCTCCGCACTCTCGCAGGCCGAGGGGGATCTTCGCACCCGCGTCGCGACGCTCCAGCGTGAACTCGTCTCCGCCGAGTCGCTCGTCGAGCGACTCACCACCGATCTCTCCCGGCTGCAGCGCGAGCAGGGCAACCTCTCCGAGGAGGTCCGCACGCTCGGCGAGCGCTGCGCCGCCGTGGAGCAGGAACAGGCCGCCACCGGCGAGCGCGCCGACCGCCTCCGCCGCCTCTACGACGAGCAGACCGAGCACGCCGCGGCCCTCGACGCCAAGATCGAGCAGGCCGTCCGCGACTCCGAGGCCGCGGCCGAGAAACTCACCGCCGCCAAGGTCCACGCCGGTCGGGCCAGCGAGCAGCTCACGGCCGCGCGGCGCGAGAAGCAGCGTCTCGACACCGCCTCCGACGAGGCCGATCGCCGCCGCCGCCATCTCCAGAACCAGGTGCAACTCCGGCGCGACACCCTCGCCCAGCACCAGGCTGTGCTCACCGAGGCCGACGAGATCATCGCCAATGCCATCGCCGAGGCCCAGGCCTCGCAGGACGATGCCCACCTCATCGGCGAGCAACTCGCCGAGGTGATCAACACTGCTACCGACCTGGGCGAGAAGGTGAACATCGCCCGGGCCGCCGCCTCGCACGTGGAGCGCGACTGGCACTCGCTGGAAGTCGCCCGGCGCGAGATCGAGGTCAAGCGTGAGAATCTCGAGGACCGCGCTCTGCAGGAACTCAACCTGAACCTGCCCGAGCAACTCCCCGACTATCGGGCCGCCCTGGAAGACACCGAGCACGGCACGCTCGTCCGCATCGACCACGCCGTGGCCGTGCCCCGCATCGACGAGCTCAAGAAGCAGATCCGCGAACTGGGCAACGTCAACCTCGACGCCATCGAGGAGGAGTCGCTCCTGGCCGCCCGCAACGACGACCTCATCCGCCAGGTCGCCGACATCGACGCCGCCCGCGTGCAACTCACCGAACTCATCGCCAAGCTCAACGTCGCCAGCGAGCAGCGCTTCAAGGAGACCTTCGAGGCCATCCAGCAGCGCTTCAGCGGCGACGACGGAATGTTCCGTCTGCTCTTCGGCGGCGGCCACGCCGAGGTCCGCCTCATGCCCCTCATCAAGGAAGGCCCAAACGGCGAGAAGATCCAGACCGACGAGATCAGTTGGCTCGAGAGCGGCGTCGAGGTCATCGCCAAGCCCCCGGGCAAGCAGCCCCGCAGCATCAACCAACTCTCCGGCGGCGAGCGCACCATGACGGCCATCGCCCTGCTGCTGGCCATCTTCAAGAGCAAGCCCTCGTGCTTCTGCATCCTCGACGAAGTCGACGCCGCGCTGGACGAGGCCAACGTCGAACGCTTCTGCCACGCCGTCCACCGCTTCCTCGAGCACTCCCACTTCATCGTCATCACCCACCGCAAGCGGACCATGGCGAGCGCGGATCGGCTGTACGGCGTCACGATGCAGGAGCGCGGCGTCTCCAAGCGCGTCACCGTCAAGGTCGATCAGGTCGGCGAGAAGGGCGAGGTCAACGTCTCCGACACCGAGACCGAAGAATCCCCCATCGACCACGTCATCCATACCGACCACACCTACGCCCCGGCCCCCGCGCCCGAAGCCCCCGAGCCTCCCAAGCGCACACGCAAGCCCAAGCCCGCCCCGGCGCCGGTCGCCGAGACGACGTCCGACGAACCCCGCCCCAGCGGCCTGCTCCGCAAGGCCCTCGCGGGGATGCGTGAGTCCGAGTCGGCGGCGGTCGAAGAGGTCCGCTGAGCGGTTCAGTCCGCCCGCACCGCCCCGATGAGTTCGGTGATTGATTCGCACCCTTGCGCCCTCACCCACTTCTCCAGACCCTTGACCACGCCGAGGGGCGAGCGGGGATCGACGAAGAGGGCCGTGCCCATCTGCACGGCCGTTGCGCCCGCGAGGATGAACTCCGCCGCGTCTTCCCAGCGGAGGATGCCGCCGGCGCCGATGATCGGGATGTTCGCGGCCTTGGCCACCTGCCGGTAGACATCGTGGACGAGTTTGAGCGAGACGGGATGGATGGCCGGGCCGGAGAGGCCGCCGGTGATGTTGGCGAGGCGGGGCTTGCGGGTCCGCACGTCGATCGCCATCGCGGGCATGGTGTTGGAGATAGTGAGAGCGTCGGCCCCGGCGTCGATCGCGGCCCGGGCGAGGTCGGGCAGGCCCATGGGCCACGGCGAGAGTTTCACGATCAACTTCGCCCGCTTCACGACCGCTCGCACCTCCCCCACCACTTCGCGAAGGGCCACCGGGGCTGACCCGAAGTCGCACCCGGACTTGACGTTGGGGCAAGAGACGTTGAGTTCGATGGCGGCGATGGGGGACTCGTCGAAGGTGGCCGCGACGGCGGTGTAGTCCTCGACGCTGTAGCCGGCGACGGAGCCGATGACGGCGCAGGGCATGTTGGCGGCCCGGGGGAGGTAGTGCTCCTCGAAGGCGTCGATGCCGGGGTTGGCCAGACCGATGGCGTTGAGCATCCCGCCGTGGCGGGTCTCGACGATCCGCCAGGTGGGGTTGCCCTCGCGGGGGTGGCGGGTGATGGACTTGGTGACGAGGCCGCCGATGCGAGAGAGGTCGAGGACATCGGCCATCTCGTCGAGCGTGCCGCCCGTGCCGGCGGCGAGGAGGACGGGGTTGCGGAGGTCGATCCCGGCGAGGTTGGTGCGGAGAGGTTCGGGCACGAGGTCCGGAGTATATGGTTTGGCATGACCGACTCCGCCCTTGACAAGCGCATCGCCCAGTTCGCGAACATGGCCCAGGCCGATCCCGAGAACGAGATGGCCCATTTCTCCCTCGGCAAGGCGCTCATGGAGGCCGGGCGGGTGGACGAGGCCGCGGACTCGTTCGTGAAATGCACGGAACTCGCCCCGCAGATGTCCAAGGCGTACCAGCTCGCGGCCGAGGCGTTCCAGAAGACGGGCAAGACCGAGATGGCCGTGCAGTTTGCCACGCGGGGGTTCACCATCGCCGCGGAGCGCGGCGACCTGATGCCCAAGAACGCGCTGGCCGACCTGCT
Source organism: uncultured Phycisphaerales bacterium (assembly GCA_937871915.1). Classification (GTDB taxonomy): domain Bacteria; phylum Planctomycetota; class Phycisphaerae; order Phycisphaerales; family UBA1924; genus UBA4658. The sequence goes on along the minus strand of CALMPG010000123.1, from coordinate 752 downwards.
CACCTCGCTCGGGCGGGATGTGCCGGAGGTGGCACGGAAGAGCGGCGAGAGCGGCGGGGATGTGAGCCTGCTGGGGGGGGGCGGCGGCGGGAGCGCTCCCAAGAAGTACGCCGGGCCGATCCCCGAGGGGGCGTTCGTGTGCCAGCGGACGGGCAAGCCGGGAACGAGGATGGCCCGCCCGCCGTTCAAGGGGCCGGTGGGCGGGTGGATCCAGGCGAACATCTCCAAGGAGACGTTCGACACGTGGATCGCGCAGGGGACGAAGGTGATCAACGAGCTGCGGCTAGATCTGTCGCGCGAGCAGGACGAGGAGGTCTACGACCAGCACATGCGGGAGTATCTGGGGATCGATGATGAACTGCTGGAGAAGTTGAGGGGGAAGGGGTGATCGCTCGCGGAGGCGCGGAGGGCGCGGAGAGGGCGCTGGCCCTTGGCGGGGGGGAGGGAGATCAGGATCAGGATCAGGATCAGGATTAAGATTGGGATTAGGACTGAGCCGGGAGGGCGGTCCTTCTTTGCTTGGCCGCGCGGGTTTTAGGGCGGGTGGGTGGCGGCGAGGGCTTGCATGCCGGCGATGAGTTCGGGGAGGTTGCGGAGTTCGCCGTCGAGATCGGCGTTGAGGTCGGGGTCGAAGTCGTCTTCGAGGTCGAGATCGAGTTGGTTATCGATGTGGAGGTCGGAATCGGGGGCCGGATCGGCGGGCTGGGGATGGGGGGCGGGGCGTGCCGAGCTTGGTTGTTCGGGCTCGGCGT
>CALMPG010000122.1 GCA_937871915.1 uncultured Phycisphaerales bacterium | reverse complement strand
ATGGGCGCGGCGGCGGTGGCGGTGGACGCGCCGGACTGGATTGCCGCGTCGCCTTCGGCTCCTCGCAATGACGGGTAATTGCCGTCATCGCGAGCGAAGCGTGGCGATCCAGTGACGGCGCTTGCCGGGGGCGCGGGGGAGGGGAGGGGTCGGCGGGGGTTATGGGGCGGTGTTGGAGCACCGACACGGATTGTCGTCCAGAGCGACGGCAACCGGTGGTACGGGTTTGACGGCAGTAGACTTGGGCATGGCTGTGACTTTTCGCAAAGCGGTGCTGGACAATGGGCTGACGGTCGTGGCGGAGTGCGATCCGCTGGGGCATTCGGCCGCGGCGGGATTCTTTGTCAAGACGGGGGCCCGGGACGAGGCGCCGGTGGTGATGGGCGTGAGCCACTTCCTCGAGCACATGATGTTCAAGGGGACGGCGAAGCGCACGGCGGAGAAGATCAACCGCGACTTCGACAAGATCGGGGCCAAGAACAACGCGTACACGTCCGGGGAGATGACGTGCTTCCACGCGACGGTGCTGCCGGAGCACCTGCTGGGGGAGGAGGGGGGGCTGGAGATACTCTCGGACATGATGCGTCCCGCGCTGCGGCAGGACGACTTCGATACCGAGAAGAACGTGATCCTGGAAGAGATCGCGATGTACGAGGACAATCCCTTCTGGGTGCTCTACGAGCGGGTGATGGAGGAGCACTTCTCGTGGACGGATGGGCGGAAGCACCCGCTGGGGCACCGGGTGCTGGGGACGAAGCAGACGATCACCGACCTGACGAGCACGCAGATGCGGGACTATTTCCGCACGCGATACTCGGCGGACAACACGGTGGTCGCGCTGGCGGGGAGGGTGGACTTTGACCGGGCGGTGGAGGAGATCGACGCGCTGTGCGGCTCATGGCAGCGGACGGGGGCGACGCGGTCGCCCGGCGGGCCGGCGATGATGGACCGCTCGGTGGAGATCCGCGATGAGAAGGTGAGCCGGGCGTATCTGGTCGTGCTGGCGCCCGCGCCGGCGTCGGACGATCCGAAGCGGTACGCCGCGAGCCTGCTGGCGCAGGTGCTGGGGGGGCCGGACAACAGCCGGCTGCACTGGTCGCTGGTGGAGACGGGGCTGGCGGAGCAGGCGGAGGTGGGGTACGAGCCGAAGGACGGGACCGGGGACTTCCTGGTGTACATCGCGTGCGAGCCGGAGCGGCGCGAGGAGATCTGGGCCACGGTCGAGAAGGAGATCGCGGGGCTGCGTGGCACGCTCTGCGATGCGGACCTGGAGAAGATCCGGTGCAAGGCGGCGACGGGCGTGACGCTCGCGGGGGAGCGGCCGGGGGGGCGGATGCAGCGGCTGGGGCGGCAGTGGACCTATCTCGGGTCGTACACGACGCTGGAGGAGGAACTCTCGCGGATCAACGCGGTGAGCGTGGAGGACGTGCGGGCGGTGTTTGAGGAGTATCCGCTGGGGCCGCGCACGGTCGGGTGGTTGATGCCGGAGTGAGAGGCGGGGGGAACTACGCGGCGGGGGCGTAGACGCGGATGGCGTTCTGGCCGGCCTTGCGGGCGGCGCGGGCGGCCTGCTCGACGATGCCCATGAGGGCGCCGGATTCCTCGAAGCGCTTGATGGATGATTCGTCCACCGAGGCGACGCCGACACTGACGCTGACGGCGATGGAGGCGGGCGCGCCCATCTTGGCGGCGACGAGCTGGATCTTTTCCGCGGCGATCTGCTGGCGGGAGGCCTCTCCGGCGCGGACGGCGCCGGCGCGATCGACGCGGGGCATGAGGGCGGCGAAGCGGGAGGCGTCGTAGCGGGCGACGAGGCCGCCCATGGGGGCGACGCTCTTCTCGATTTTGCCGGCGATGGAGATGAGGACGGTGTCGCCGGCGTCGCGACCGCAGCGTTCGTTGATGGCGTCGAGGTCGTCGACCTCGAAGAGGGCGATGGACAGGGGGCCGATGCCGCGGTGGGTCTGCTCGAAGGCGGCGACGAGGGCGCGGTCGAACTGGAGGCGGCTGGCGACGCCGGTGAGGTCGTCGACGGTCTGGGCGTCGGAGGAGGGGTGGGCCTGGGAGCCGTGCTCGCCCTCGTGGATGCCGGTGTTGCGGAGTTGCTCGCGGGCGGCGTCGAGGAGGGCGACGGCGTTGGGGAGGCTGCCCGCGGGCACTGCCAGCAGCGTGCGGGCCTCGCGGGCGGACTCGTGGATGGAGCGGAGAACGTCGTCGGCCTGGCTGAAGTCGAGGGCGAACCACTGCTGGGCCCGCTCGTAGAAACGGCGCAGGGCGGGGGCGGGCTCGGGGGCGCAGAGAACGTCGGAGGCGAGGTTGCCCAGGCCGACGGCGCGGACGACGCCGGTGTGCTCGAGGGGCGCGGCGGTGGGGCGCTCGTGGTACTTGATGGGCATGACGAGCGACTCGGGGAGTTTCCAGCGCTTGGCGAGCATGGCGCCGACGTCGGCGTGGTGGACCTCGAGCACGCGGAGCTCGTGCTTCATGACGGCGCGATGGTCGCCCTGGGCCGCGGCGATGACTTCGAGGTAGGGGCGGCCGAGGGTGAGGTAGAGCGCGACCATGCCCACGTCCTGGAGGAGGCCGCCGAGGAAGCACTCCTCGGGGTTGGGCAGGCGGGCCTTCTGGGCGATGCAGCGGGCGGCGATGGCGGTGTACAGGGCGCGGCGCCAGTGCTCGTCCATGTCCAGGCCCTCGGTCTTGCTGTCGCGGATGGCCGAGACAAGGGAGAAGCCCAGCGCGAGGGACTTCACGGCCGACATGCCGAGCATGACGATGGCCTGGTTGATGTTCGAGCAGCGCGTGCGGATGGCGTAGAGGCTGGAGTTGACCGTGCGGAGGATCTTGGCCGCGAGGGCCTGATCGTTCTGGATGGTGTCGGCGAGCTGCCTGACGTTGACCGAGTCGTTGCCGGTGAGCTCGACGACGCGCATGGCGACGGCCGGGAGCGTCGGCAGGTCTCGACAGGCGAGGACGCGTTCGAGGAGGTCTGGGTTCATGGGTGTCGGCCGTGGCGTGACGCCCGCGCGGGCGCGGGCGCGGATCCATCCGCGCCCGTTCGTCCGTGGGCCGGGGGTGGATCGGCCGACGGCGGGGCGGGGTTCAGGGGTTGGCCCGAGAAGACCCGGGAAGGCGAGAAATGCTGGTCCGCACGCGGGTTATTGATCGGGTTATCGCGGCAACTGGCGGCCGAAGATGAGCGGCATGGTCGCGGGCTCGTGGCCGAGGATGTGGCGGAGATAGGAGGCGAGCAGGCGGGCGGCGCGCTCGACGGCGCGGGCGTCGGCGCCGAGTGCGGCGACGCCCGCGAGGCCGCGTGCGTCGAGGGCGAGGAGGAGATCGACCGTGGCGGCGCGGACGCGCCAGGAGCGGGCGGAGGGGGAGTGGGCGTCGAGGGCCTCGCGTGTGGTGGGATCGTCGGCGGTGATGCCGCCGAGGTCGGGGGCGAAGCGGTAGGAGGGCGCGGGGGCGAGCGAGGTATCGCCGGTGCTCGGGCGGACGTCGCGGTCGAGGACGGGGGCGTAGCCGGTATCGCTCAGGAGCGTCCAAAGGAACGCGAGGAGGGCGGGGTGGACGTCGGCGGGGGAGCGCATGAGGCGGAGCGAGGCGACGGCCGCGTCGTAGAGCGCGGCGTGGGGGTCGTGGTCGGTGACGGCGTGGGGGAGGATGTCGGCGATGAAGAGGCCGGCGTTGTGGACGGGGAGGCTCGAGCGGAGGGCGGGGAAGGTCTCGGCGAGGTCCCACTCGGTGAGCAGGGCGAGTTCGGAGTGGGGGCGGACGATGACGCCGATGTTGGCCCGGGTGAGGACGTCGATGCCGCCGGAGAACGGGGACTTGGGCCGGCGCGAGCCCTTGGCGAGGGCGCGCAGGAGGCCGTGGGCCCGCGAGAAGAGCAGCACGGTCTGGCTGGTCTCGGAGAACTCCCACTGGCGGATGGCGATGGCCTCGTCGAGGACGGGGGGCATGGAGCGAGCGTATGGGCGTATCCTTGGGCATGGTCCGCAGGGTCCCGACACCTCCGAATCTGGCTCGTTCGCTGGGGCCGCTGGTGCGGCGCGAGAGCGCGACGCAACCGGGTGTGGTTCGCGTGTTGTGCGACTACATTCCCGAAGAGGACGAGGCCCGGCTGGTGGTCGTGACGGACGAGAATCATTGGACGATCCCCGGATTCAGTGCGTGGCTGGCGGGGCTGGAGTTGTCGGTGTTCCAGGTCGCGCCATCGGTGCACGCGACGACCATCGCGCTCTGGGAAAAGGACCTTGGCAACCTTGGCGCGTATGTGAGCGAGAGCCGGGCGGGGGTTCTCTATGAGCGGAACGGACGCGCACATCGCCAAGGCTGAACGACTCCTAGGGTCGTTTCGCGAGATCGGCGCCGAGCATGCGGAACTGCGGGTGGTGGCGTTGTACTACAGCGCGTTGCACCTGGCGTCGGCGGTGGCCGCCGGGTCCGGGCTGGTGTTCCCTTCGCATCGCCAACTGCATTCGTGGCTGAAAGCGGAGCATCCGGCCGTGTGGGAGCACTACAGTCCCCTGCTTCAGGCGTCTCTGGAGGCGAGGTACAACGTCGGGCCGCTGCGAATCGGCGCCGACGGTCTTGAGCGCGTGTTGCACAAGACACACTACCGGCGAGTTCGAGACTGGTCCGAGGAATGCACCTGACGGCGAGGTATTGCCGCACCCACCCATGTTCACCGTCGAACCCAACGAGCACATCACCTTCGGCACTGCCTGGCAGGACGAGCACCTGCTGGTGGTGGAGAAGCCGCCGCGCGTGCCGACGCAGCCGGGGAAGGGGCACACGACCGACACGCTGCTCAACGGGCTGTTCGCGCGGTTCGGCAAGCAACTCCAGAACCTCGGGGCGTCGCGCGACTTCGGTCTCCTGCACCGGCTGGACAAGGACACGTCGGGGCTGCTGATCGTCGGGCTGCGGGTGCCGGCGTACGACGCGCTGCGGGAGATGTTCGTCAAGCGCGAAATCCGCAAGTTCTACTGGGCCATCGTGGACGGGCAGCCGAAGGAGCGCAGCGGGGTCATCCGCATGCCCATCGAGGAGGGGCACGATCAGGACCACTGGGGCGGGCCGAAGGGGAAGATGAAGCTCGCGAAGATCAGCAAGGGGGGAAAGGCGGCGATCACCGCGTGGCGCGTGCTGGAGTCGTCGCACATGGCGTCGCTGATCGAAGCGCGCCCGGTGACGGGGCGGCTGCACCAGATTCGATTGCACATGGAGGCGATTGGGTTGCCGCTGCTTGGGGACACGTTCTATGGGCCGCGCCGGGTGCACACGGTGTCGCCGCGGGTGGCGCTGCACGCGCACCGTCTGGCGTTCAATCACCCGATCACGGGACAGCCGATCGACGTGCGGACGAACTGGCCGGGGGACTTGCGGCGGACGCTGCGGGTGGTGGGGCTGCACCGGCCGGGCATGGCGCCGAAGGGGGATGCGGTCGATGCGAGTTCCGAAGCGGCGGATGAGGCGGCTTGACCGGGGCGCGGGCGCAGGCCCGGGCGTTGATGGAAGCGGGAGCGTGGGGGAGACCGTGCCCGGGCGTGCGCCCGGGCCTCCGTTTAGCGCACGGCTTGCATCATCTCCGCGGCGATGGCGTCGCAGAAGAGGAAGCCGGGGTCGGTGAGCGTCCAGCGATGGTCGGAGACGATGAGTTGGCCGAGGGCGTGCTTGGCCGCGGCGATGCGGCGGAGGCGTTCGCCCGCGCGTGGGGAGAGGGCGTCGAGGTCGGGGAGGAGTGTGGTGACGTCGAGGCCTTGGGCGAGGCGGAGGCCCATCATGAGTTTCTCGCGTATGAGGCGGAGGGGGTCTGGGCCTTCGGCGTCCACGATGGGGGAGAGGCCGGTGGAGTCGAGGTAGTCGCTCAGGCGGGGGATGTTCTTGTAGCGGTGGGAGGCCGGAATGGTCGTGTGATGTTGCAGCGCATCACCGGCGGGTGAGCCGCCAGTGCCACCCGTTGGATGCTGTTGCTGCACGACATGGCTGCTCGCGCTGGGGCCGGCACCGAGCCACGGGGACTGGACCCAGTAGGCGATGTTGTGGCGGGACTCGTGGCCGCCCCCCCGACGGGCGAAGTTGCTGACCTCGTAGCGGTCCAGGCCGGCGGCGCGCAGGGTGCTCACGGTGTGGGAAAACATGGCCTCTTCGAGTTCTTCCGGGGCGGGCGTGAACTCGCCGAGGGAGAGTCGCTTGGTCATGGCGGTGTTGGGCTCGTAGGTGAGGTTGTAGCAGGAGAGGTGGGTGGTGTTCATCGCCAGAGCGCGGCGGAGGTCTGCGTCCCACTCTTCGAGGGTCTGGCCCGGGATGGCGAAGATCAGGTCGAGAGACTGGCGGGGGATTCCGGCGGCGCGGGCGGCCTCGATGGCCCTGGCGACGTTGTCCGGGTCGTGCCAGCGCTCGAGGGTCTTGAGGTGGCGGGGGATGAAGGACTGGGCCCCGACGCTGACGCGGTTCACGCCGCCGGCGTGGAGCGCGGCCATGAGGTCGGATGTGGCGGACTCGGGGTTGCACTCGACGGTGAACTCGCCGCAGGAAACCGGCCGCCATGGGTCGGCGTGCTCGGCGATCCACGGACGGCGGATGGTGGAAAGATCGAAGAGATCGTCGAGGGCGAGGAGGACGCGCTGCCAGAGGTCGATGCGGAGGAGGCTGGGCGTGCCGCCGCCGACGAAGATGGTGTCGAGGGCGGCGCAGTGGGGGGCGAGGGCGCGGAGCTCGTCGATGAGGCGATCGACGAAGGCCTCCTGGCGGTCGCGGGTGTCCACGAAGGAGTAGAAGTCGCAGTAGTGGCACTTGTGGACGCAGAAGGGCGTGTGGATGTAGAGGTGGCGGACGGTGGGGGCGGGAGGGTGGATGGTCGAAAGCGGATGCGAGCGGGCGGGGCCCGCGACGGGGCTTTTCCCCGCGGCCGCGTCCGACAACTGCGGCAGACGTACACTTTCGGGGGTCGTGGCCATGGGGGAGAAAAGGATAGGAACCGCGTGAACGTCTCCCTTGTCATGGTCACCGGCGACGGCAAGAGCCGCGAGCTTCCCGCGATGCACCTGCCGATCTCGATCGGGCGGGGCGACGACTGCAAGCTTCGCGTGCCGGTCGCGGCGGTTTCCCGCAGGCACTGCGAGTTGGCGGAGGAGGACGACGAGCTGGTCGTCCGCGACCTCAAGAGCAGCAACGGGACGTTTGTGAACAAGGAGCGGGTGAAGACCCGCGAGTTGATTCCCGGCGATCTGATCTCGGTCGGGCCGGTGGTGCTGGTGGTCCGCATCGACGGGCATCCCAAGGCGATAGACCCGATCATCTCGTGGGCCAACGGGGCGGTGGGGCCGGGAGACGCCGAGGGGGGCAGGCCGGGGTCCGATGGGGTGCCGACGTGGTCGGGTCAGAAGCCCGCGCCGGCGGCGGGTGCGTCCAAGCCCGCGGCCAAGCCGGGCGCGCCGAAGCCCGCGAAGAAGGACGAGGATCTGTCGAGCATGATCGCGGACCTGAGCGAGAGCGACTTCGACATCGACTTCGGCGAGGACGACGGGACGCCGAAGAAGAAGTAGGGGAGGGCATCGGGGCACAGGGCGTCAGGGCACCGAGTGAAGCAAGAACAAGGCCCCGGGCGCGTGCGCTCGGGGCCTTTCGATTGATCCCTTGATGCCTCGATGGCTCTTCACCGGATGATGAGCACGCCGTGCGGGCCCTTGCCCACGCCGACGTAGAACTCGGCCGGATCGAGCGACGGGCTTGGGCCGCCCTTGACGGGCCAGAATCCCACCTCGCCATCCTTCGCTTCAACGTCGAAGGAGCGGAACTGGGTGACGCAGACGTAGCGGTTCTTGGCGTCGAAGCAGATGCCCGCGGGCATCGCGTTGATGGGGTATTCATCGACGTTGGTCAGCGTGCCATCGCGGGCGAGCATGACCAGCGAGATGGACCCGCCGCGCGAGGGCTGGCTGGGGTCGATGCGGGGGTCGCCGTCGGGGAGGTAGGAGCGGCGGAGGTTGGCGGTGGCGATGAGGGTGCCGTCGGAGTTGATGGCGACGCCGACGGGGCTGATGCCGACGTGGACGCTGGAGACGACGACGCTGGCGGCCTGGGCTCCGTCGGAGGAATCGGTCCCGCCGGCCATGTCGCCGAGGCGGATGGAGATGAGTTCACCCTCGGGCGCGCCGACGTTGTAGCCCTCGACGTCCTGGCCCCAGCGGACGTCGTTGACGATGAAGTGGCGGCCGTCGGGCGTGAACGCGCCGGAGAAGGGAGCCTTGCCCGCCTTGATGGGCTCGCCCCAGGGGGAGATCGCCATGCCGCCCCCATCGGGGCCGGCGCGCTTGAACTCGTAGAACATGACCTCGCCGCGGTCTTGCAGGGTGACGGCGAGGATGTGGCCGCCGGGGTGCCAGGCGATGCTGGTGGGCTTGGCCTCGTCGTTGTCCAGGCCCAGGAGGGGCCAGGCGGCGGGCTCGCCGGTGAACCGGCCGTTCTGGAAGGGGACGATGACGATTTGCTGGCGTGGCGACTGGGCCACGATCGCGACGAGATCGCCGTCGGGATGCACGGCCACGGCGATGGGCTCCTTGCCGACCTCGGCGGTGGCGCAGATGACGGGGGCGAGGGGGTCGAGCAGATCAACGGCGGTGAGCTTGTTGCCGATGGGGAGGTCGGCGATGGTCCGGGCCTCGGGGCCGGCCTGGCCGCGGTACTCGACGACGAAGGCGTAGCGGCCGTCCTTGGAGACCGAGAGGCAGGTGGGGGGGCAGAGGGCGGAGTTGGAGACCTCGATCTGGGCGAAGCGGGTGATGGGCTCGGTGATGGGGAGGGTGACGACCGTGAGCGTGTCGCGGGCCGACTCGTCGCGCTGGCCGAGGTCGCTGGTGGCGAGGGCGGAGGCGGCCATGTCGGCGTCGCCGACGGTGACGAGGTAGCGTCCGGCGACGCTTCCCGGGCCGCCGGAGCCGCACCCGCCGGCGAGGGCGGAAAGGGCCAGGGCGGTGAGGGAGATGAAGGCGGAGCGCGTGGTCAAGGTGCGCATGGGGGAGGGTCTCCGAAGGGCGAAAGCAGACAGTGCACGTGAAGGCGTGCGGGAGAGGCTTGGGCATCCGTGCCAGGAACCGCCCCCCAAAGGGCGGGTTCGCCCATCCGTGGGCAGGGGCCATGCTATCAGGTTTGGCCGTCGAGATGCACGGTTGCGCCCGGCGGGGTCTGGACAGTTGACAAGTTGTCCATAGATGCGAGGGTGGCGATGGCCCCGGCCATATCGGCGGGGAGGGGGGCCTGGAAGGCCAAGGGGCGGCCGTCGATGGGGTGCTTGAACTGGAGCGTGGCGGCGTGCAGGGCGACGCGGGCCATGCCCGCGAGCGGCTTGCCGGTGTACATGTCGTCGGCGACGATGGGGAATCCCCGGTGGGAGAGGTGGACGCGGATCTGGTGGGTGCGCCCGGTCTTGAGCTCGAGTTCGAGGAGGGAGGCCCAGGCCTCCTTGGCGGGTCCGGCAAACCGGCGTCGCACGCGGGCGATCGTGAGGGCGGCCTTGCCGAGAACGTCGTGGCGGACGACGTACTTCTCGCGGTAGCCCTTCTCGCGGGAGGGATGGGGGCCGAGCGGGAGATCGATGGCGTCGATGGGGGGTTCGTAGAGGCCGTGGACGAGGGCGAGGTAGCGCTTGTCCACGGTGCGGCGCTCGAACTGCTGGCCGATGCGCCAGTGGGCCTCGTCGGTCTTGGCGAAGACGATCAGGCCGGAGGTCTGGCGGTCGAGGCGGTGGACCACGCCGGGGCGGGCGAACTCCCTGCCGACGCCGGAGAGCGCACCGCCGGAGGGTGAGCGGTGCTGGAAGTGCCAGGCGAGGGCGTTGACCATGGTGCCGCCCTTGTGGGCCCGGGCGGGGTGGACGATGATGTCGGGGGACTTGTTGATGACCACGAGCACATCGTCCTCGAAGACGATGGAGAGGGGGATGTCCTCGGGCTGGATCTCGGTGGGGGGCGGGGGGGGGACGTAGACCTCGACGCGGTCGCCCTGGCGGAGCCGGGTGGAGGCCTTGGGGCGCTTGGCGTTCACGGTGACGCCGCCCTCGTCGATGAGACGCTGGAGCTGGGTGCGGCTCATGAACGCGATGCGGTCGGTCAGGTACTTGTCGAGGCGTTTGTCCAGGTCGCGCTGGAGGACGAAGACGACGCGGTTGGGCGCATCCTCGTCGACAACCCCCGGGACGATCTGCTGGTCGGCGTCGAGGGTGTGGAGGATCGGCTCGCCCGCGTCGTCGAGGTCGTCCGAGGGCGAGGACTCGCGGATGCGTTTGAGGAGCGCATCGGGATCGACCTTGCCGCCGTGCTGGACGAACGAGGAAGAGCGGGGCGTGTCGGCCCCGCTCTGAGAGGGTTTGGAGGTTGAGGAAGGCTTCGGGTCCGACGGATTCACGGCGCGGCCGGCTTGGGGGCGGTGGGGGCCGGCGTCTCGGCGGGCTTCTGGGCCTTCTTCACTTCCTCGGGCGTGGCCGGGCGCGTGCCGGAGCTGTCGGTGATGACGGGAGGGCTCACGGGGACGAGGGTGCCGCCGCCGGGGATCTCCACCGTGCCGGGCTTGGAGTCGCCGAGCTTGATGATCTCGCCCGTGCTGGTCCGGGCCGTCACGCCGCCGATCGGGGCGACGATGGGCGTGGCGCCGCCGCCGGGGAGCTCGGACCGGGCGTAGAGGCGCGGCGGGTTCTTCAGCTGGTCGAGCGAGTCGAGGCGATTCTTGATGATGTCCTTGAGCTGGTCGAGCTTCTTGCCGGCGGCCTTCTCGCTGGCCTGTTGGTAGAAGGCCCTGGCCTTGTCGAACTCGGCGCGGTCCTCGGCGATGGACGCGAGGCCGGTGAGGGCGCCGATGGCGATCTGGGTCTGCCCGAGCGAGGAGTTGGCGCCCGCGACGACGGCGTTGAAGAGGGTTTCGGCCTTGGCGAGTTCGCCCCTCTTCTCTTCGGCGGTCAGGAAGCTCTTGCCCGCGGGGAGGGTGTTGTCGGCGTTGAGTTTCTCGCCGATGGGGATGCCGGTGCGGGCGGCCTCGAGGTGGATGGACGCGGCCATGGACCGGGCCTCGAGGGGGACGGCGGTGCCGGTGGGGTGTTCCTCGGCGATGCGTTCGAGCACGGCGGGGTTGGCCGGGGCGCCGTCGCGGGGGATGGCCTGCTCGAGCGAGGCGAAGGCGGTGTCGGCGCGGGCCTCGGCACGCCGGTTCCACCAGTCGCGGGCGGCCCAGAGGCCGGCGAGGATGGCGACGACGGTGATGAGGTGGGGGCCCCACTTCTTCATCATCTCGATGAACTCGGTGTTGAGCCGGGATTCCTCGAGGCCCGCGCCTTCCTTGATTGCTTTCTGCCGTTCTTCCATCGCCATGGGTGTTGCCTCGGTCCGGGTGTAAAGGCCGACCCCGATGAGACGGGGACGTTGAGTCGGGATGATAGGTCTGTATCGGCCGCGCTCGGGGCTACCAGAAGACCCAGGCTCGCGGATCACCACGAATGGCCGGTGGGACGACGCGGTCTCCGATGGACTGGGTGAGATCCCGCAGGCCGGAAGCGTGGCTCACGCTCACGAGCACGTCGGCCCCTTGATGGGGTGGGCCCAGGTCGGCGCGCAGGCCGATGCGCAGGGTTTCCTGGTGGGGGTCGTCGAGTGGGGGAAAGGCGGATGTTGCATCCGCGCAAAGGAGCAGGAGGTCCGCCTCGGAGGCGATCCGACGGGCGGCCTGCTGGGCGAGACGGTCGAGTTCGTCGGCTGGGACGGCGGCGGGGGTGACGCCGGCGGTGTCGACATAGCGGACGACCACGCCGGCGAGGTCCAGCGTGACGCCGACGTGGTCGCGGGTGGTGCCGGGCATGTCGGCGACGACGGCGACGGAGCGACCGGCGAGGGCGTTGACAAGGCTGGACTTGCCGATGTTCGGCCCGCCGAGGGCGACCACGAGCGGGGGATCGATGAGGCGGCGGAGGCGGCGGGAGTCGTCATCGGAAAGCACACGGGCCGGGTCGCGGTCGTCGAGCGGGATGCCCGACCATCGGCGGGGCTGGTCCAGGAGAAGGTCGATGGCCAGGGGGCTCTGGGCTCTGGCGAGGGCGACGAGCATGCGGGCTTCGAGCTCGCTCGCGGCCTCGGGAAAGGACTCGCGGGGTGCGGGCGCATCGTCGCGGGTGACGCCGAGTGCGACGAGCGCTTTGAGCAAGCGGGCCATGACGGCGGGGCCGGCGTGCGGGAAGATCATGGCGTGGTCGGGGCACAGGCGGGCGATGACCACGGAGTCGATGCCGGGAATCTCGCGGAGCGAGGCACGCCCGGGGGCGACGTCGCGCGTGCGAAGGGACGCGAGCGTGCCGGAGACATCGCCGAGCAGGGTGATGATCCCGATCGCGCCGCCGGACCGGAGCGGCGGCGGCGAGGCGAGGCGGTATCTCGTCGGAGGGGTGGGGGGGCCGGGCACGGCGACGGGTCCTTTGCTCGGCCGGCTCACTCCTCGGTGGCCAGCGAGTCGAGACGCTTGGCGGCCTCGAGCATGCCGATGAGCGTGAGGTCGGGGACGATGGCCTCGACGAGCGGGTCGTTCTCGAAGAGGAGCGGGGCGTCGCCGCCGGTGGCGACGACGCGCGGGTAGGCGCCGTAGAAAGTGGCGAACTGGTCAACGGAGAAGTGGACGAGGCCGCGGATAGCCCCGGCCGCGCCGCGGACCATGGCCTGGGCGGTGGTCTTGCCGAAGGGGTCGGAGGCGGGCTGGCCTTCCTCGACGACGGCCGGGGGCATGAGCTCGCGGGTGGGCTCGACGCGCGGGAGGGCGGCGGTGTGGGAGTGGAGCGCGGCGAGCATCATCCGCAGGCCGGGGGCGATCACCCCGCCGTGGAAGGTGCCCTCGCCGTCCACGAAGTCCACGGTGACGGCGGTGCCGGCGTCGATCACGACGCAGGCCTGGTTGGAGCGGGCGAAGGCCCCGAGGGCGTCGAGGAGGCGGTCCTGGCCGACGGTGGAGGCGTCGTCGAGGGTGTGCGTGATGGGGATGGGGAGGGTGGTCTGGTCGGCGCCGAGTCCGAAGCGGAGCAAACGGACGTCCGCGGCAGAGAGAGCCGCGACGATGCGGTCGGTGGCGGGGGCGTTCACGCTGGCGATCATGGCGGTGCGTTGTTCGGTGGACTCCTCGCCGAAGGCCGCGACGATCGCGGCCGCGACGGCCTCGGCGTCGGTGCTGGCGATCACCCCCCCGCGGGAGGGCTCGATAGAGCCGCCGACGACGGGGGCGATGCGTGTGCGGGTGTTGCCGATGGAGACGAGGACGAGATCGGTGGGCATGGAGAAGGGTACGGGAGCCTGTGGGGCGGCTCTGGCCGGCGGTACAACTCGCTACAGTCGGTGTATGGCCCGATGTCGCGTTGACCAATCGATCAAGCGTGTGGAGGTGGGGGGATTCGCGTTTCCGCTGGGGGTGTACCCGGTGGACCCGGTGAGTCCTCCGCCGCGCTCGGGGTACACGACGGCGTTCGAGCCGGCCGACGATGGATCGGGCGATGGCCCCGGGGGCGTTCCGGGCGATGAGCCCGCGGGGGGCGTTGGCGACGGCGAGGATGGGCCGGGGCTGGGAGGGAACGGGGGCGGGTGGGAGGAGTGGCCGGACCGGTACGTGTACGACATTCTTGTGCCCGCGACGCGGGTGGAGGCGCTGTGCCGGACGCTGCTGTCGCTGCTGCCGGGGCGGGTGTATCCGATTCTGGATTTTCTGGGCCAGGACGAGTGGCGCGAGGTTGATCCGTACGTGTCGTACGACCTGCTGGGGATGGACCGATTCACGGAAACGCTCCGGCGTTTCCACGGGTTTTTCTTCGAGGACGGGCTGGTGGGGTTCGGCGCGATGAGCGAGGAGCCGTTTCTGTACGTGTTTGTGGACGAGCACAAGGTGGTGACGGTGCGGGTGGAGGCGGCGTGGAAGGACCGGGTGGAGAAGGCGCTGGGCGCGTTCGACCTGGAGCCGATCGAGGAACTCCTGAGCGCGGACTCGGCGACGCACGAGCACCGATCGGTGCTGGAGGTCTCCGACGATCGACCGGACCTGCTCTCGGCCGACGAGATCGTCGAGGTGTTGCGGGACGAGTGGCGGCTGGTGCTGAACATCGATCCCGAAACAAACGTGGATGAAGAGGGGCACGATCTGGGCGTCACCGGATGGCGGTGCATTCTCCGGTGCGATCCGCCCTCGCGCCAGCCCGAGGCCGAGGGCGAAGAGGCCGAAGCCGAGGAACGGGAAGAGCCGGCGCCGCGGAAGTCCAAGCGGAAGAGCGAGGCCGGCACGACCCCCAGCGGCGAGACGGCCGAGGCTGCGACGACAGCCCGATATGCGGAGGTGTTTCTTACCGCCGACTCGTACCACACGGCGATGGACCTCGCGTTGACAGCGCTGGAGAGCCTGTTCGAGAAGAGCGGAATGGAAATCGATCCGGAGAACACCCCTGAACCGGTGGTAGTCATCGCCGATCGGTGGAACGCCGAGGACTTTGTGGCGGCTGTGGAAAAGGCTACCGGTCAAAGACCTGACATGATCGAGCCGGCGGCGATTCATGCGGTTTGGTTGAACTGAATCTCATGATGTTCGATCGTCGTGGACGGTTCGGAGGGGGGCGGGTAGCAATCGCTTGCTTTTCCGGCGGGTTCTCGCGCGAAAGGCAGGATGGGGAGGAACCCTCGGATGGGCGGTGCGCACACCCTCCCCGACGAGGATGCTCGGTTGCGGCCCGCAAGAACTTCGGATGCGGGTTTGCGTTTGGGCCTGAACCGCAGTATCTTCACGGCCCCTTGGTCGCGCGATGGGCGCGGCCGAAGGCGAGCCCAAGGTCCCCGCGAGGGGACTCCCGGCAAGGGAAAAGCCCCCCGCCGGGCCGATGCGAACCCAAACGGGCGAAAGCCCGGGGAACTCGCATCGACCCCTCTGCGAAACTGATACCCGCCTACCTTCCCTGCCCCCTCACAGGTGTTCGTCCCGGAGAAGACCGACATGCGGATTGATCGCCCTTACCCGAACCGTTGCACGCTGTCCGCCCTGACCCTGATGGGTGCGGCCGCGGTGCTGTCTGTCTCTCCCGCGGGCGCGCTGGCGCAGGCGGCGGGGAGCGCCGAGCCGAACCCGACGATCGCCGCGGGTGCGAGCGCCGGGGCGGAGATGCTGGCCAACGCCCGCGCGCTGCACGAGCAGGGGCAGTATGTGCGGGCCAAGGCCGCGCTGGAGCAACTGTTCCGGTCGGTCGAGATCGACCGGCTGTCGGAGTCGGACCGGGCGGTAGCGATGGACCTGGTGAAGTCCAACGACTCGAAGATCACCGCGGCGGACCCGCTGGAGATCTCGCTGCAAAAGAGCGAGTGGGCGATGGAGTGCGGCGACCTGGTGGAGGCCGAGCGCCACGCGGGCGCGGTGGCGAAGCGGTCGTTCGCGACCAGGGCGCAGCGTGAGAGGGCCCAGGGCGTGCTGGCGCGGGTCGGGCAGCGCCGGGCCGAGATCCTGCCGGCGATCCCGGGCCGGATGGAGCAGGCGAAGGCGGACTTTGAGGCCCGGCGGTACGCCGAGGCGAAGGCTGCGATTCTCGAGGTGCTGCGTTCGGGCGTGGCCCTTTCGGGCGAGCAGTCGGCGATGCTCGAGCGGCAGAAACTCCAGATTATCGAGATCGAGAACGCCACCGGCGAGCGTTTCGACGCGTCGGCGTCGGCGAGTCTGGGCGTGCTGCAGCAGCCGGGGGTGGTGCGCCGGCCCAAGAAGGAGGGCGAGCCCGGGCATGCCGAGCCGCTGCCCGCGACGATGAACGAGCAACCGCCGGCCGCGGAGCCGGAGCCGGCCCCGATGGTCGCCCAGCCCGCGAGCGAGCCGACCACGCCGGCGCCGGCGGACGCGACGCCCGCGCCGCAGGCTCCCGCGCCGAGCGGCTCGCAGGACGAGCTGCTCACGCAGGCGATGCGGGCCCAGGCGTACGCGATCATCGCGGAGGGGGACACGGCCTTCGACCGGGCGAACTACTCGACGGCGATGGACAAGTACACGCTGGCGCTGGCGCAGTTCCGGGCGTACATCAACGGGGACGACGCGAACCGGGTGCAGCAGCGCATCGACGAGTGCCGCGTCCGCATGGGCTCGTCGCTGGGCGGGCGGGACATGGCCCAGCAGACGGTGGCGGCCGAGAACGCGATCCGCGGGCGGGCCCGGGCGGAGTTCGAGACGGGCGTGAAGGAGGCCGAGAGCAAGCTGGGCGCGGGGCAGCCCGAGTTGGCGCTGGACGCCTACGCGGGGGCGAAGCTCTCGATCTCGCGGGCGCGGGCGTACTTCAACGACGCGGAGAACGACGGGTTCGTGAAGCAGCTCGACGCGCTGAAAGCGAAGATCGACTCCAAGCAGCGGGAGATGATCGAGGCGGCGCGCAAGAAGCAGGAGGACGAGGCGGCGAGGACGGCGTCGAGCCTCGAGTCGCACCGGCTGTCCGAGCGTGACTCGAAGGTCCGCGAGAACATCAACCGGATCCGGGCCCTGCAGTCGGAGCAGAAGTACGACGAGGCTCTGCAGGTTGTGGACGAGACGCTGTTCATCGATCCGCTGAACCCGACGGCGCTGCTGCTGCGAGACCTCCTGCGCGACATGGCGGTGCACAAGAAGTTCCAGAACATGCAGCAGCTCAAGACGTTCAACGCGGCGCAGCGTCAGCTCGACGACCAGGCCGCGATGATCGTGCCCTCGCACATGATGGACTTCCCGACGGACTGGCCGACGAAGACGTGGCAGCGGGGCGAGACTGCGGCGTACGCGGAGAGCCCGGAGAACCGGGCGGTGCTGGCGAAGATGGACGCGACGAAGATCCCGGTGGACCTGACGGACAACCGGTTCGAGGACGTGCTCAAGTTCGTGGCGCAGGTGACGCAGCTGCCCATCGACGCGGACTGGGAGAGCCTGGCGAACGTCGGGGTGAACAAGGACTCGGAGGTGACGCTGAAGGTTCAGAGCAAGCTGAGCGTGCGCAGCGCGCTGGAGCGCATCCTGGGCAAGGTCTCCAAGGACGCGTTCGCGAAGGCGGGCTGGGCCGTGGAGAACGGCGTGATCAACGTGGCGTCCGAGGAGGCGCTGCGCAAGCACAAGGTGCTGGTGATCTACAACATCCAGGACCTGCTCTTCACGATCCCGAACTATCGCCAGGTGCCGCAGATCGATCTGAACAACGTGCTCTCGTCCTCGGGCGGCGGGGGCGGCGGCCAGTCGCCCTTCAGCGGGGACAACGACACCCAGCAGCAGCAGGACGATCCGGCGGCCCGCGAGCGGCGGATCCGGCAGATTCTGGACATCATCGAGGCGAACGTCGATCCCGACGGTTGGCAGGACCGGGGCGGGGACACGGGCACGGTGCAGGAGCTCAACGGCTCGCTGATCATCACCAACACGCCGCGCAACCACCGCGAGATCGTGGGCCTGCTCTCGAAGCTCCGCGAGATCCGCAACATGCAGATCAACGTGGAGACGAAGTTCCTGCTGGTGAACCAGTCGTGGTTCGAGCAGATCGGCTTCGACATCGACCTGGTGTTCAACGCGAACTCGAGCCAGGTAACGCGGGCCCGGGCGGCGGACCCGTCGCTGCAGCCGAT
Source organism: uncultured Phycisphaerales bacterium (assembly GCA_937871915.1). Lineage (GTDB taxonomy): Bacteria > Planctomycetota > Phycisphaerae > Phycisphaerales > UBA1924 > UBA4658. The sequence goes on along the minus strand of CALMPG010000122.1, from coordinate 10,542 downwards.
CGACTTCTTCAACTTCGGCTCGAGCACGGGCTCGTCGCAGGGCAACGTCCGCACGGTGACGGGCCAGGGCTCGACGACCGTTCCCGCGGGGACGCTCACGCCGCAGTCGATCGCGGTGACCAACCCGGCGAATCTCTCGCCGATCGGCACGCTGAGCAACTCGCTGGGCCTGACCACGAACCTGGCCGAGGGCGACTTCGCCTCGGCGGTGCTCAAGCAGGCCCCGGCCCTGGGCATCGCGGGGCAGTTCCTCGACGACATCCAGGTGAACTTCCTGATCGTGGCGACGCAGGCCGACAAGCGGTCGGTGCGTCTGACGGCCCCCCGGCTGACGTTCACCAACGGGCAGACGGCGAACATCTACGTCGCGACGCAGCAGGCCTTCATCTCGCAGCTCAACCCGATCGTGGGCAACTCGGCCGTGGGCTTCAACCCGACGACGGCGGTGCTCAGCGAGGGCGTGACGATGCTCCTGGAGGGGGTCATCTCCTCGGACCGGCGGTACGTGACGCTGAACATCGACTCGGGCGTGTCGCGCATCGACAGCATCCGCCAGTCGCCGGTGACGGCCGTGGCCGGCGGCCAGCTGGTGAACTCGGCGTCCACGCAGTCGTTCATCGAGCTGCCGCAGGTGACGGTGACGCGCGTCCGGACGACGGCGACGGTGCCCGACGAGGGCACGCTGCTCATCGGCGGTCAGCGGCTGATCACGGAGGTCGAGGTGGAGACGGGCGTGCCCGTGCTCTCGAAGATCCCGATCCTCAACCGATTCTTCACCAACCGGCTCGAGACCAAGGAAGAGCAGTCGCTGCTGGTCCTGGTCAAGCCCACGATCATCATCCAGACGGAAGAGGAAGAGCGGGCGTATCCGGGCGTGAACGACCAGGTTCGCTCGGGCCTGGGCCTCCGCTGATCGGCGGGTCGGCGATCATGAACACACCACCCTCCCGGGGCCGGCCCCGGGAGGGTGTTTGGTTTGATGGGCGCGGGGGCTACTTGTATCCGCCGCCGGGGCGCGGGGCGCCGGTCCGGGCGGGCGTGCTGGCCATGAACCGTATGGACTGGGTCACCACCTGGGTGACGGGTGTGGTCATCCAGCCCCAGAGGCAGGGTGAGCCGTGGGCGACGGCGCCGGTCAGGGGCGGGTGGAAGTGGAAGGCCATGGGGATGATGTCGTCGCCGTCCTCGTTGTTGCCGAAGAACTTCCAGGCGCGGTCGAAGGGGGGGGCCTTGGAGCTGGAGTTCCGTTGGCGGACGACGTCCACGGGGATCCATGCCTGCGGGGGCTTGCCGGTCTTTGGATCGTTTGTCGCCTCGTCGATCACGCAGAACTCGACCCAGGAGCGCAGCTCGCCCTGGCTCTGCCGGGCGAAGCCCGCGCCGCTCCCCTGGCTCTTGGTGACGTCGTATCCGATGACGACGCGCGAGGGGAGGCCCACGGCGCGATAGAACGAGCAGAGCAGCGAGGCGATGTCGTGCTCGCTGGCGCGCCCGGCCAGGAGCGTGGCCTCCGGGCCGTTGAGCTGGAATCCCTCGATCAGCCCCGTTCTGGAGGTCATCAGGCCGTTGCCCGAGGGCTGCACGGTCTCGAGCACGCGCCCGGCGAGGAACTTGGCGAGCTGGATGGGGGGGATCGACTGCGGCGGCTTGCCCGCCGTCCACTTGTCCAGCGCGGCCTTGACGGCCGGGGCCGAGGGGTCCACGTAGGAGAGTCGCTCGATGGTCTGGGCCCCCAGCGAGGAGGCCGCGTCGGCGGACCAGCGGTTGGCCTTGGGCCAGACGATCTTGCTCGCCGCGGCCTCGTCGAAGGTGACTTCCCAGGACTTGCTGCGAGACTCGAAGTCGATATCGATGGTGCGGGCGGTGACGTCGCGGAGTTCCCATTTGCCGTAGCGTGATCCGCCGGGAAGGTCGTCGAGCCAGGTGGGGGTCGAGGCGACCGCCTTGCCGTCAACGCGGATCTGGGCCGAGAGGCCGCCGGGCAGACCCTCGCTGGTGGAGGTCTTGGGCGAGACGGGGAAGACGATGGCCGCGGTCTTGAACTCGATGGGGATGATTTCCACCGCTGGCCGGCCGTCGGGAGTGCCGGCGCCGGGCCCGGTTGTGGGGCTCAGCACGTTCACGCTCTGGAAAGAGTCGAGGTGGACGAAGGTCTTGAGGGACCAGTCGGCCGAGGCGCCTTTGCGAAGAATGTGGTCGATCGGGGAGGGCGACTTGGGTGTGGCGGGCTGGGCCGGGGCGGCGGGGGCTGGCCTACGGCCGCCCGCGCTGGTCTGGCCGAGGGCCGCGCCGATGGGGCCGGCGAGGCCGGAAAGCGCGGCCAGGGCGGCGGCGCCCGCGATGGCCTCGCGCCGGGTGACGCGCGGCTCGGGGGGCTGCGCGGAAACGCCGTCGGGCTGCGACTGGCCGGATGTGTTCATCGTGCTGTGTCCTTTCAGGCCCGGGCCTGCGTGCCTCGGGCCCCGTCCCCCTGCCGACAGTATACCGAACGCCGGTGGGGAGCGGTTCCCCGTCAACACGCGACGGACCGAACGTTCGGCCGCGGGCGGCCCCCCTGGGCGATGGAACGCATAGACTCCGCCCGACCCTTCCATGTCCCCGGAGAATAGTGCGATGCCCCCAAGCGGCGCCTCCCGACTTCGCGTGAAGCAAACCACCAGCGGTGTGACCCAGGTCGAGTTCATCGACCGGAACATTCTGGATGAGGCCAACATCCACCAGATCGGCGAGGAGATCACCGGCCTGGTGGACTCCGCGCCGACGCCGAAACTGCTGATCAGTTTCGCGAACGTGGACCACCTCTCGTCGGCGGCGCTGGGCACGCTGATCACGGTGAACAACCGGATCAAGGGCCGGAAGGGGCAGCTGCGGCTGGCGAACATCGACCCGCAGATCGGGGAGGTGTTCAAGATCACCAAGCTCGACCGGCTGTTCCAGATCCACGACACGACCGAAGGGGCGATGGCGAGTTTCACCTGAGCGTTCGCCGCCCGATCCGGCCGCGCTTTGTCGCGCTGCCACGAACCGCGCCCGTCGATTAGCCCGCCATGCCCGCGGATGCCCGCCCCCGAACACCAACCCGAGTCGGCCACGTTCAGCCTCGTGAACGCGCGGGCGGACATCGAGCGCGCCGAGGGGCAGTTGCTCGGCGCGATGGAACGGATGGGGTATTCGGAGGCATCACGGTTTGCGCTTCGGCTGGCGGTGGAGGAGGGGCTCGTGAACGCCTTCCGGCACGGACACAAGGATCTACCGCCGCAGACGCCGGTGGCGTTTGCATACACCGTCACGCCGGCGGAGGTGACGCTGGACATCGAGGACCAGGGGCCGGGGTTCAAGCCAGCCGAGGTCAGGGATCCAACGCTCGAAGAGAACCTGGAACTGCCGACGGGGCGGGGGCTGCTGTTGATCCGCGCGTACATGACGAGCGTGGAGTACAACGCGAAGGGGAACAGGGTGCGGATGACGTACTCGAGGCCCTCGCCGACGGCGTGACTAATCAGACCGATGTATCCCGAATATTTCCCGCACAGACGAGGCGTGCTATCCTTGTTTGTTCGATCAAGTTCTTGAATGATTCTAAAGAGCAAGCATACTCATTGCTGAGGTCCACATGACGGTCAAGACTCCGATTTACATGGATCACGCCGCGACGACCCCGTGCGACCCGCGCGTGGTCGAGGCGATGCTGCCATATTTCACGAAGGTGTTCGGGAACACGGGGAGCCGGAACCACTCGTTCGGCTGGGCGGCCGAGGAGGCCGTGGACAAGGCCCGCGAGCAGGTGGCCGCGCTGATCGGGGCGAGCGACAAGGAGATCATCTTCACGTCGGGCTCGACGGAGAGCAACAACCTGGCGATCAAGGGCGCGGCGAACATGTACGAGAAGGCGCCGGCCGGCTCGACGGGTCGCGGGCACATCATCACGAGCATCATCGAGCACAAGGCCGTTCTGGACCCGTGCAAGCGGCTGGCGAAGGAGGGGTTCGATGTGACCTTCCTGGAGCCGGGGCGCGACGGGGTGATCACGGCGGCGCAGGTGCGGGCGGCGATGCGCGGGGACACGATCCTCGTGACGATCATGTGGGCCAACAACGAGATCGGGGCGATCAGCGAGATCCCGGAGATCGGCGCGCTGTGCCACGAGAAGGGGGTGATCTTTCACACGGATGCGACGCAGTGGGTGGGGAAGATGCCCACGAGCGTGGAGCGGGACAATGTCGATCTGATGAGTTTCAGCGGGCACAAGCTCTACGGCCCCAAGGGCGTGGGGGCGCTGTATGTGCGCCGGAAGAAGCCGCGGGTGCGGCTGGTGGCGCTGCAGGATGGCGGGGGGCAGGAGCGCGGCATGCGTTCGGGCACGCTGAACGTGACGGGGATCGTGGGCATGGGCAAGGCGTGCGAGCTGTGCATGCAGGAGATGGACCGGGAGGGGGAGCGTCTGCTCGGGCTGCGGAAGAAGTTCGAGACGGCTGTGACGACGCAACTGGACTCGTGCCAGGTGAACGGGCACGCGGAGCGCCGGCTGCCGCACATCGCCAACGTGTCGTTCGGGTTCGTGGAGGGCGAGGGGCTGATGATGGCGATGAAGGACATCGCGGTGAGCAGCGGCTCGGCGTGCACGAGCGCGAGCCTGGAGCCGAGCTACGTGCTCAAGGGTCTGGGCGTGGGGGACGAGCTGGCGCACAGCTCGCTGCGGGTGAGCATGGGGCGGTGGACGACGGAAGAGGAAGTGGACTACACGATCGAGCGGGTGGTGGAGGCGGTGAAGAAGCTGCGCCTGCTCAGCCCGCTCTACGACATGCACAACGAGGGGATCGATATCTCGAAGATCGAGTGGGCGCACCACTAGGCGGGCAGTGAGAAGTGACGAGTGAGAAGTGAGAAGGCGGATCGATCGAGTTTCCAACCACCCGTGAGGTGAACCATGGCATACGGACCGAAGATCATCGAGCACTACGAGAACCCGCGCAACGTCGGAACGTTCGGCACGCAGGCGGAGATCAAGCAGCGCACCGACGTGGGTGTGGGGCTGGTCGGCGCGCCCGAGTGCGGCGACGTCATGCAACTCCAGATCAAGGTGAACCCCGGCACGGGCCTGATCGAGGACGCGAAGTTCAAGTGCTTCGGGTGCGGGTCGGCGATCGCGTCGAGCTCGCTGGCGACCGAGTGGCTCAAGGGGAAGACCCTGGACGAGGGGGCGGCGATCCGCAACACCGACATCGTGCAGGAACTGAGCCTGCCGCCGGTGAAGATCCATTGCTCCGTGCTGGCGGAGGACGCCATCAAGGCGGCCATCGCGGACTACAAGTCCAAGAACGGCATGCCGGTCGAGGACCACGACCACGCCGAGACGCGCTGACGAACCGGCCCGTCGCGGCCTCGTATGATCAAGGCATCCGCCGGAATGACTCCGGGGGAGATTCTGGAGAATTGACCCATGTCCGACACCGCCACCACGACCTCCGAGACCGCGGCCCCCAGCGCGGTGTTTCTGTCCGAATCCGCCGCGCGGGAGGTGCGGAGCATTGTGCAGCAGCAGGAGCTCGACGCGGAGAAGATCCGCCTGCGCGTGGGCGTGAAGGGCGGGGGCTGCTCGGGGTTTTCGTACCTGCTGGACCTGACGGAGACGCAGAAGGAGACCGACGAGGTCTTCGAGCAGCACGGGATCAAGATCATCGTGGACCCCAAGAGCCTGCTGTATCTGGGCGGGACGACGATCGACTTCAAGGACGAGATCATGGGGCGCGGCTTCGTGTTCCAGAATCCGAACGCGACGAGCAGCTGCGGGTGCGGGTCGAGCTTCTCGGCCTGAGGCCGGGGCTGGAACTGTGCGGGCTGGCGGTCCCGGCCGGTTTGGTGATACCCTCCCACGGGCGCCCAGGAGCGACCCACGGAGACCGGCATGTCGCAGGCGTCAACGCCAACCGAGACCGCGCAGGGGTACGCCCCGCCGACGGTGACCCAGTTCAGCGTGTTTCTCGACAATCGGGTGGGAAAACTCCACGATCTGCTGCGGACGTTCGAGCACTCGGCCGTTCGGCTGGTGGCGATGTGCGTGCATGACGCGTCGGACCACGCCGTGGTGCGGCTGCTGTGCACGAACGCCCACGAGGCGAGGTTGGTGCTGGCGCGGCATCATATTCCCTACAGCGAGATGAACCTGCTGGTGGTGGAACTCAACAGGTCGCACACGCTCGAGCGGTTGTGCCTGTACCTGCTGGGGGCGGAACTCAACATTCGCTTTGCGTATCCGTTGCTGGATTGCCCGGGCCATGCGCCGACGGTGGCGATCGCGGTGGATGACGCGACGCTGGCGGGGCAGATTCTGCGTCGGAAAGAGTTTCGGTTGCTGGGGGAAGAGGATCTCTGCCATCCGCAATAGGGCATTCGGGGCGGCCGGGGGCTCGGGACATGGTTCGCCGGGGAGTTCCCTTGGCGGCGAAAGTTGCTGCGGTTGTTGGAAGCGTGCGATTCTCGGGCTTTGGGCCCAGATTGCTGTTGCGGCATCGGTTGTTCGGGGGTAGTGTGTACTCGCATCCGGAGGTATTCTGAATGCACCCGGAAGGCGGGGGGAGGATTTGTTGTCGCCTAGCAGGAGTGCACAAGCATGCGATTCCGTGGCCTTGGTATCGTCGCGGCGATGGCCGCGGGGGTGGTGTTCAGCGCCGGGGCGTTCGGGCAGATCAAGATCAGCCAGATTTACGGCGGCGGGAACGTCGTCGGAGGCACGTACAACGCCGACTATGTTGAGCTGTTCAATCCAACGGCGTCGGCGGTGAACCTGGCCGGATTCTCGTTGCAGACGTCGACGACCACGATCACGACTTCGGTCTGGCATGTCACGGCACTTTCCGGGACGATCCAGCCCGGGCACTACATGCTGATCCAGAATCACGTGCTGGCCAGCGGCGCGAACGGCGCGCCTATTTTCCCGGCGCCCGATCTGACGAGCACGAACTCGTCCTCGACCTCCGCGTCGGACCTGGGACGCACGTTCTCCGGGGCGGCGATCGTGAACGGCACGACCGCGCTGCCGGCGGGGTGTCCGCTGCCGCTGGGCCCGAGCATCATCGACTTTGTGCGCTCGTACGACCCCGCGGGCACGAACCCCGGGCTCTGCGTCCACGGCTCGGCGAACGCGCCGATTCCCGGCACATTCTCCGAGGCGATTTTCCGCAAGGACGGCGGGTGTGCCGACACGGAGGACGACGTGGCCGACTTCGAGATCGCCCTGCCGAACCCGCGGAACTCGGCGTTCAACGGGTTCCTGGCGAGCGCGTTCTCGCCGTCCTCGGTGATCGCCGGGACGGGCGGCACGGTGACGCTGACGGTGTCGAAGTCTTCGATCGCGTGCAACCCGCTGGGCGTGCTGACGGGCGTGGCGGCGGATCTTTCGTCGCTGGGCGGTTCCCCGACGCAGGCCCTGACCGACGACGGATTCGGGAACTTCTCCGCGATGGTCACCATCTCCGGAGGGCAGGGGATCGGCACGTACACGATTCCGATCTCGGCGACGACCGCGTCGGAGTCGCCCACGTCGGCGGTGCTGGTGCGGGTCCGCCCGGTGCCCCCGTCCAACGACGATTGCGCGAGCGCCTACGACATGAACGCGCTCGGGCTGTTCAGCGGCACGATGGACAACACGACGGCGGAGGTGGACCAGGACACCGGTCCGTGCGGGCTCAACGGCCTGACGGGCGGCGGCGTGTGGTTCAAGTACACTCCCGCGCAGGACGAGATCCTGCAGATGGTGGAGACGAGCACCCAGGATGTCAACTGGGGCGTGTACACGGGCACGTGCGCCTCGCAGAACTATCTGGCGTGCTTCACCGGCGAGGGCAACGAGGCGAACCCGCAGGCGAGGGTGCGCGTCCTGGCGGGCACGCAGTATCTGATCCTGGTCGGCCAGCAGGCGGGGTGGACGCCGACGGTGCCGATGCAGCTGAGCTTCACGACGGCGCCGGCGCCCGCGGTGCCGGCCAACGACACGTGCGCCACGGCGGAGGTGATCGTTTCGTTCCCGTACACCGGGTCGGTCAACGCGGACAACGCGCGGGACGATCCGGAAGTGTCGGCGTGCGCTTCGTCGTTCACGGGCGTTGGCTTCGCCCGGCACGGCGTGTGGTACCGGTTCACGACGACGGGGGCGGCCCAGCTCAACCCCAAGCAGGCGACGTCGGGAGGGTCCGCCAACGCCGCGGCGTTCGCCGTGTGGAGCGGCGCGTGCGGGTCGCTCTCGCAGGTTTCCTGCGTGTCCAACAACGGCGTGGTGGACCTGCCAACGCCGGGCACGTACTACCTGCAGGTGTACATGAACAACCACGGCCTGCCTCCCAACGGGGCGTTTGTGTTCAACATCGAGCTCTTCGAGGTGCCGGCGAACGACGACTGCGTCGGCGCGACGGATATCAGCGGGACGACGTTTCCTCTCCAGATCACCCAGTCCATCATCGCGGCCCACGACGACCCGGACGTATCATGCAACTCGAACACTACGTCGTCTGGCCCGGACTTCGGCCGGGCCGTCTGGTTCAAGATGACGGCCCCGGTGGACGGGGTGTTCTCGGCCTCGAACAACTCGTCGTTCTCCTCGGTGTTCGCCTGGTACGGCGGGTGCGGCGGGCCGGAGGACGGGTGTCAGGGGACCGGCGGCTCGGCGAAGTACTTTGCGATGACGTCCGGCCAGACGATCTACATCGCCGCCGGAGAGTGGCTGCACAGCACCAGCACGCAGACCAATCCGACGATCATGAACTTCGACTTTGTTCCGGTCGCGACCAACCTGTCGTGCGCGACCGCGATCGACCTGACCGGCCAGACGCTGCCCCTGACCGTGCGGTCGAACCAGCAGGGCGCGTCGGACATCCCCGCGCCGTACTCGCCGTGCACGAGCAATCCGGGGCGGAAGGCCGTCTATTTCAGGTACACCTCGTCGATCCACGGTCGGCTGCTCGCCTCGGAAACCGCGACCACGGACCTGACGTACTTCCGGGCGCAGCGCCAGATCGGACCGGATCCGTGCAACAACCCCGGAGACCTCGAGGACGTTCAGTGCAGCAGCTCCAGCCCGTACCGGATCAGCTTTCCCATCGAGCCCGGGCAGACCTACTTCATCACGGCCGCGGACGGCACTCCCCTGGGCAACAACACGCTCGAGCCGCGCAAGATCCTGTTCGATGCGCAGGCCTCGACCGCGACCAACGACGCGTGCGCGACGGCGCGTGATCTGACCGGCGCCGCGTCGCCGTACCACGAGAGCATCGCCGACATCCGATATTTCAGCGATTCTCCCGATGTGGCGTGCAATACCAGCAGCGCCGCGAAGGTCTGGCACGGGCTGTGGTATTCCTACACGCCGGCGACCAACACCGCCGTGACGATGTCGGAACTCGTCTCGGGCACGAACATCGTGTCGGCGTCGTACACCACCTGCGGCGGGCCGCAGCTGGGCTGCTTTGCCAACGAGGAGAACTACCTCGAGCTCGACGCGGGTCAGACGTACAAACTGCTCGTCGGTTACGACAGCTCGTCGCCGGGGTTCACCTCGGCGCTCCCGCTGGACCTCTACTTCTACCGCCATGAACGCACCACGCACGACCTGTGCGCAAGCGCCCGTCCGATCCTCGGCTTCCCCTATTCGGACCTCACCAACATCGATCCGGCGACGGCCGACGGGCCCAACTACAACCAGACCACGTGCGGTTCTGCCACGCCCATCGCGATGCAGGACTCCGTGTGGTACAAGCTCGTGGTGACGGCCTCCGGCCAACTCACCGGCACCATCTGGTTCGACACCACCGCGAACAAGTCCGGAGCGTGGGCCATCTTCCCCGGCGACGGCGCCGGCGACTGCCCCACCACCGGCCTACCGCTCGCCTGTGGCGTGGATGGAACCAACTCGGCGGCAAGCGTCAACGTGGCGCTCTCGGCCGGTGTGACCTACTACCTCAAGTTCGGTCGCGGCGGCACCTCGACCACCACCCAGGGCAGTCTCGTGCAGCTCGATCTCTCGTTCACGGGAACGGTGCAGGGCGGCGCGTGCTGCGACGGCGGCTCGTGCGGCATGGTGCTCAACACCGGCGCGTGCGCCGGGACCTATCAGGGCGACGGTTCGGCCTGCTCGAGCAACCCGTGCCCGCAGGGTGTGTGCTGCCGCGGCGCGACGTGCACCACGACGCTCACCTCCGCGGCGGCCTGTTCGGGCTCGCTGGCTTCTGGTGCGCTGGCCGGAGCATCGTTCGCCACCACCAGTCCAACGTGCAACACCACGGGCAACACCGCGACGCCCTGCTGCTACGCGAACTACAACAAGGTCGGCGGCCTGAGCGTGCAGGACATCTTCGACTTCCTGAACGACTGGTTCGCCAGTCGGCCGTACGCCAAGGTTGCCGGCGACGGGGTCTCGGGCACGCTGGCGGTTCAGGACATCTTCGACTTCCTGAACGCGTGGTTTGCCGGGTGCTGACACCACAACGCCAGATTAGCTCAAGCGGTTTCGGCCGGGGAGCCGAGAAAGGGTGCTGGGGAGATAGGGTGTGA
>CALMPG010000121.1 GCA_937871915.1 uncultured Phycisphaerales bacterium | reverse complement strand
GCCGGGGACGATAAGGACACTTCCCCGCCACACCCCCTGCCGCCCCCCCCCCCCCCCACTCCGGCCATCGCTGGTGCGAGCGGCCACAACTGCGCCCTCGACGGCGTGCGCGGCCTCGCGATTCTTCTGGTCATGTGGCATCACATGACCGTCTTCTCCCCGGCCAGCGCCGCCGAACGCCTCTATACCCACGCCGCCGAACTCGGCACCACCGGCGTTGATCTCTTCTTCGTCCTCTCCGGCTTTCTCATCACGGGCATCCTCCACGACTCCAAGCAGAAACTCATCGCGAGCGGCAAGGGCGCGGGCGCGTTCTTCGGGAACTTCTACGCCCGGCGCACGCTCCGCATCTTTCCGCTCTACTACGCGGTGGTTGTCTTCTCGCTGGTGCTCCTCCCGCACCTGGCCGATCTGCTCCGCCACGTTGTGAGCCACGACAAGGCCGACCTTATCGCCTCCAAGCTCAACCGCTTCGAGAGCATCGGCGACTACGCGTGGTGGTTCTGGCTCTATCTCTCCAACATCCCCATCGCGTACACCGGCAAGTGGCTCCACGGCATCCTCGGCGTCTCGTGGTCGCTGGCGATCGAGGAGCAGTTCTACCTCGTCTGGCCCATGCTCGTCTGGTTCCTCTCCCGCACGAACGCGATCCGGGCCTGCGTGCTCCTCGCCGTCGTCGCCCTCGCCAGCCGCGCCGTTCTCGCCATCATCATGATCGACGAGGGTCGCGGCTACGGCCCCCTCCCGGCCGACGGCGTCACGCTCCACTGGGCCAACCCCATCGGCGTCTACGTCCTCTCCATCTGCCGCGTGGATGATCTCGCGTTCGGCGCGCTGGGCGCGCTGATGCTGCGTGCCACGATGAACATCGAACGGGCCACCCGCGTCGCCCGCCGGCTGGTCCTCTCCTGCGGCGCTGGCGCGCTCGCCCTGATCGTCGTGGACAACACGATGGGCTGGGCCACACCGGAGATCATGGGCTCCGGCGGCGGCCCCCTCTTCCAGACTCTCGGCTACACGCTCGCGGGCCTCGCCTGCCTCGGCGGCCTCGTCCTCGCCGTGGCCTCGCGCCCCGGCGGCCTCTGGAACGGCATCTGGACGAGCGGCTTCATGCGCACGATGGGCAAGTACGCCTACGCCCTCTACCTCTTCCACCTCCCCATCCGCGCCGCCATCCGCGACGTCGTCTTCGGCCCCGGACCCACGAAGGCCGGCGGGCCCGTTCCGTGGCGGACGTTCGACGGTCTGCTCGGCTCGCAGATCGCGGGGCAGGCGGTCTTCTACGTGCTGGCCATCGGCGCGTCGCTGGGCGCGGCCTGGGTCTCGTGGGCCCTCTTCGAGAGCCAGATCCTCAGACTCAAGAGGTTCTTCCCATCCGGCGTCGAAGCGAAGGCCACGGGGCGCAGTGGCAGGCGCGGGGTGATCGCCGCCCCTACCCTGCCCCGATGCCTTCCATGACCACCAGCGAACCCTCCATCCACGCATTGCTCCAGTCCGTCGCGGCCAAGGCCCAGGCCGCCGGCGTCTTCGGCTTGGTCCGCATCGAGGGCGGCACGCTCCGCTGCGACGCTCTGGCCAGCGCGGAGCCCGCGGAGTTCCGGGTCTTTCAGGACGGCGGCAAAGTCTGGGTCGCGCTGGTGACCGGCGACCGCTGGCTCAGCCAGTCGATCGAGGCCGACCTGGTCAACACCGGCGACAAGATCGAGGAACTCCTCGAAGAGGAGCTCGTCGATCTGCAGTGGAAGAAGGAGTGGGGGAGCCCCCGCCTCTCATACGAGCACTTCCGCGATGAGCGGAAGCTGTACACCTTCCGCACCGGCGCGCCGGTGAAGATGGAACGGGCCGACGAGGCCGGCGCGATCGTGGCCACGCTGCTTCTCGGCTACGAGCGCACGTTCCGCCCGCTGGGCGACATGGAAGCCGGCGACGAGGAGTAGGTCAGGTCGCCTCGGACAGCCCCGTGACTCCCATCGGGATCGGTTCGCCGCACTCCGGACACTTGTCGGTGCGCAGGTCGATCAGGTCGTAGTTGCACCTGGCGCACCGGGCCGATTGGATCGTCACGCTGATGTGCAGGCGGCACCCCTCGCAGAGCGCCCCGCCCACGGGCAGGCTGAGTCTCTTCTCGCACCGCGGGCAGGTGATGGAGACACGATCGAACGTGGTCGTGGAGCGAACCAGTTCCACCGCCGGCTTGCGATTGAGACGCCCGAACACCAGCAGCGCCAGCGTCGCGCTCACGCAGATCAGCCCGAACGCGGCCGTCCCGCGCCACTCCCACTCGAACCCGTTGTAGAAACGATCTCCCCGGTCGATCGCCGAGGCGAACGTCGCGAACCCGCCCGCGCAGGCCGCGGCCCCGATGGCGATGATCCGCACCCACGACTGGCCTCGCGTGAGCGTCGGCCGCAAACACGCGATGGCGTGCGCGATCACCGCCGCGAGGCAATACGCCGCCACCACCCACACCGGCTCCCCCCCCGTGTGGATCCAGATCCCGTAGTTGGTCATTCCCATCGCGGCCACCGCCGCCGCCACGCCGATCCACCGCCACCAGCGCGGGTCGGGGCGCGCCCACCCCAGCAGCGCAAACGCCGCGATCGCCCCGGATACAAACAGCGACCACCCCGAACCTACGAACTTCTCCGCCGTCGTCCACGAGTTGCCGAACGACTCGACAAACGCCGCCGCAAAGAACAGCCCCATCGCCACCACCGTCGCCCCGCACCCCACCCGCGCCGTCCACACTCGCGTCGGCAGCGCGGCGTCCTTGAGGAATCGAACGGCGATCAGCCCGCCCACGCCCAGGATCCCCACCGCCCACGCGAGGAACTCGCGGAAGTCGCTCTGGAAGAAGTCCCCCCAGATCAGCAGCGCTGCGAGCAGCAACTCGCCCACGGCCACGCCCATCCCCAGGAGGCCCGCCAGGCGCGTGAGCGGCTTGTCGGCCCACCCCGACATCGGGATCATGATCGCCGCCGCGATCGCCGCCGCGAAGCTCGTCCCCGCGATCCGCCACACCGCCCCGGTGTCGGAGATGAGCAGGGCCAGCACGCCCGAGAGCGCGGCCAGACCGAGGGCTCCGAGCATGGCGTAGAGCAAATGGCGGCGGGAGAAGGGCATGCCGGTGAGCATACCAGAACGTTCCCGTCGCCGTCAGCGGGCCGTTCCCAGGTGCTTTCCAAAGAACTCCGCGATCCGCCCTTTCACATCCTTCGAGAAGATGTCCAGGTGCCCCCCCTTGGGGACCGAGAGCAGCTCCGCCGGCACCCCCGCCGCCCTCGCCGCCCGCACGATTCGCTCCCCGTTCACGCGCGGCACGATCGTGTCCTTCTCCCCATGCACCACCAGCAGCGGGCGTATCCCCAGAAGCGCGGCGTTGTCGTCGGCCGCCACCCCGCCCCGGATCAGCAGCCCCCCGAGCACCGGCACGAAGTCGCTCGCGATCCCCGTCCACGAGCTGAACGCGCCCACCGTCGCCACGCACCGGATCTCCGGGTGGCGGGCCGCCAGGTCCATCGCGAACGCCCCGCCGAGCGAGTATCCCATCACGCCGATCCGGGCCGCGTCCACGTCCGGCCGGGCCCGCAGATAGTCGTACGCCGCCTGCGTGTCCGTCACGAGGTCCTCGCGCGACAGGTACGAGCAGGGGGTGGAGCGCCCGAAGCCGCGATAGTCGAAGCACAGCACCGAGACGCCCGCGCGCGTGATGTACGCGCACGTTCCCGCGTGCTCGGAGATGTCCCCCATGTTCCCGTGGCAGTGCACGACCGCGGGGGCCTTCCCGCCCGATGCGCCATCCAGCCCGCGCGCCGGCATGAACCACGCGTGCAACTCCCGCCCATCCGGCGTGCGGATCGTGACATCCTCGAAGCCGGGGTGCGGCCCGTGCTGCGTCGAGCGTGGGTGATAGAACGCGAACGCCTCGACCGCCCCGGTCCAGCGCCCGACCATCGCCAGCCCGAGGCAGAGGGCCAGCGTGATCGCGGCGGTGCGGGCGAGGCGGCGGGAAAGGGAGAGCGGGGGAGTGGGCATGGCCGTCTTCTGATACGGCTGGCGGGGTCGAGAGGTGCGGGATTTTGGAAGCGGGGAGGGGAGGCGGTGAACAGGTGAGCAGGTGAACAGGTGAGCAGGTGAACAGCCAGAATCCCCCGCTCCCTTGCTCCCTTGCTCCCTTGGTCCCCCGGCCCCCCTCACGCCCCCGGCGGCGAGAACCCCATCTCCGCATTGAACGCCCTCGACCCGCCCCGCGCGATCGTGATCGTCTCCCACTTCTCCCCGCACACCACCCGCGCCGTCTGCACGATCTGTCCCACGTGGTACGACGTGTGCGCCAGCGAGCGCGCCAAGGCCTGCGGCACGAAGTACGACTCCCCGCGGATGAACACCTGCCAATCCAGATGCTCCGGCCGGAGCGCGGCCAGGGTCTCGAAGAGCACCGTCCACCCGCTCTCCCACGTGGCCAGAATCTCCGCACGCCCGGGCGCGCCGGGGGCGAAGGTGTCGTTGAACTCCGCATCCCGGTCGCGCCACGGCTTCTCGCCGTCGCTGGTGAGCAGATCGGTGAACCGCGAGACCAGGTTCCCCGACACATGCTTCATGATGACCGCGATGGAGTTGGTGTTCGCATCCAGCGCCCGCCGAAGGTCCTCATCCGAAACCTGCTCGATGGCCCTGTCGGCCAGCGACTTCTGGGCCGCGAAAGACTCGATGAACGCGGAGAGCGTGTGGTCGGAGGCAAGCATGACCAACAGTAGGTTTGAGAGAGCCCCGAGCGCAAGCTCGGGAGGACGCCGACTGGGCCCCCTCACGCAAAGATCGACCTCATCCCCAGCGCCCGCCGAAGGTCCGCGATCTGCCCGCAGTGCGTCCCGTTGTGGAACGACATCCGCAGCCCGCTGGCCCACACCGGGATCTGGATCTGTCCCCACTGGATCATCGCGTCCAGCCGCTCCTCCGGCAGCCCGCGCACCACCGTCGCGTAGCGGTGGCACGAGGCGTCGAAGATGTCCACGCACCGCTCGAACCGCGGATATAGCATCGCGTTGTCCACCGGCGCCGACTGGAACGCCACCGTCTCGGTATCAAACCGCGACGGCGGCGCCCCCGACGACGCCGACCGTGGCGCGGCCCGCAGCGGATGCGCGTGCCCACCCGGCGGCGCCACCCGCCCCGGCAGGTCCGCCGGCGATGTGTGAAAGTCCGCCTCCGGGAGCCCCTCCTGCGCGATCCGTTCCACGCCCCGGTGCAGCGTCAGCGCGCAATGCCCCAGGCACCACGCCACGTGGTTGGGCAGGCCCGGCGCCTGGCGCGTGTGGTTCGTGTCGTCGAACCCGGGCAGATACCGGTGCAGCAATGCCCGGCTGGCAAGAACGGCCTCCGCGATGGTGTCACGCCTGGTCATCGTCATGGTGTGCTTCCACGATTTGGGGAGTGCGGACGCACGTCCGCCCCCGCTCGAACATCCGGCCCGTCCCGGATGCCTCCCCTTTCGCCGCCCCTTCACGAGCGTATTCGGAATGCCAGAGATTCGTCGCAGGTTTGCGTGAGAGAGCAATGCGGCGGAACCGGGAGGTTGCGTAGGCCCCGGTCGATCGGCGCGCTCTCGGGCTTCAACCGGGCCGTTCCTCGAATCATTCAGGGAACCGGCACCAGCACCGCGCGGCTCAGGCGCGCCGCCGAGTCGTCGTCGCCGAGCGTCACACGGATGTACCGCCCCGCCATCGCCCTGGCCGCGTCGCGGAACACGAACTCCTTGTACACCGTCTGGTTCGGCGGCAGATCGCTGATCTCGCTCCGCTGCGTCGGCCGGTCCATGCTGGCCACCTCGAGCCGGAGCGTCCGGGCCCGCGCCGATCTGTTGGTCACCGCCGCCGTCACGATCGCGTCCGGCCCCGTCGGCGTCGGCCCGAGCGTGATCTCCGGCACAAGCTCCAGGTCCGTCAGCCCCACCGTCACCGTGGTCTCCGCCCGGATCGCCGGATACTGCCGATCCGCCAGCACCCTCGCCAGGATCACCATGTCCTTCGAGCCCGCCAGTTGCCCCGGCCCGAACGAGATCGTCACCGGCAGCGACACGGTCTCCCCCGGCGCGGCGGCGAAGTCGATCACGTTGGGCGAGATCGTCCACGGCGCGCCCCGCGGCCCCTTCGGGCGCGCCGGCGGCTCGGCGTCCTTGAGCTGGATCTGCCCCGTGATCCGGACCGGCCACGGATTCGTGGCCTCGATCCGATGCTCGTGGGGCTCCACCACCGAGGGGATGAACGTCGGCGTCAGCCGCAGCGACGCCGTGAGCTGGGCCAGGTACGGGTCCACGCCCTCGATGAACACCGGCGCATCGGAGAGCGCCACCCGCACCTGGGTGTTCTGCGACGCCACCCCGGTCGAGTCCGACGCCGAGATCGAGGCCCGGGTCGAGTTGCCGAACATGTCCACCACATCCACGCCCCCCGCCATCGGATAGACGTCCACCCACGCCTTCTCGGGGGCCGCCGACTCGTTCCACGCCACCACGCACGCCCGCACCAGCGCATCGCCCGAGGACGTGGACACGGCGCGCTCGCCCGCGCCGGGGCCCCCGGCGCGTCCGGCGTGCTCGGCGATGAGGAACGCGTGCACGCCCTCCGCCGCCGAGATCGGCGCGATCACTCGCCGGCCCGCCAGCCGCTCGGCCATGATCGACAGCACCGCCAGCGCCGGGCCGGGGTGCAGCCGGTCGTCCTCGCGATCGCCCGGCGCCGGCCTCCGCCACGGCGATTCCAGCGCGAGGCGCGCCGGCGAGCCGCTCGCGGTCTCGCCGTCGGCCGACATGATCCGCCAGAACTCCGCGATCCGCCGCCCCGCCTCCACCGCCCGCGCCCTGGCCCCGTCCCTGGCCATGTCCGGAAGCTCCGGAACCACCGTCAACTCGGCGCCCTGCCCGGAGGCCGCCCGCGCCCGCCACTGCGCGGCCAGCTGCTCCATCGCCCCCGCCGGCGCGTTCTGGGCAAGCGTGACCGTCAGCGAATCCACCAGCGGCCCGGGCGCTAAGTTCGCCGCGCCCGCACCGCCCGGGCCTCCGGTTCGCTCGACCGCCGGCAGCGCCTGCGCCCCCCGCCACGGCAGCGCGATGCGAGGCCCCGGCACCAGGCGCGCGATGTTCCGCTCGAAGTTCTCCACGCCCGCCCGCGGGTCGCGCTTCATCGCGTGCACGTCGCTCGCGTGCCCGAGTTGATACCGCAGGATCCGCTGCCCGAACACGTCGAGCGCGGGCTCGACATACGGGAACCACGCCGTCCACTCCAGCGCGGCCATCGCCAGCGCATCGGTCGAGTCGATCGTCGCCGCCCCCGCGATCGCCGCCGGCACATCGCCCACCGCCAGCGTCACCTCCTGCCCCCCGCCCGGCTGGGCCAGCAGCCTCTCGACGACCGGCGCGCGGGTCAGGAACGACTCGCGGGCCCGCTCCAGCGGCACGCTCGCGTCGAACGCCGGCACCACCACAAACCGCGTCCGGGCCCGCTCCACCAGCGCCGGGAGCTGGTGGAACTGCTCGGGAGCGATGTCGTCGGCGATCAGGCCAAACCGTGCGAGGTCGCCGTCCCGAACCGTGCTCGGCGTGAGCCTCAGCGGCGCGGGCAGGTAGTTGAACCACACCTCCGACCGCGAGACGTTCACCTGCCCCGCGTCGATGTCCATCACGGCCCGATACCACCCGAAGGCCGGCACCCGCGGCGTCCACGTCGAGACCCGCGCCGAGGGGTCGAGCGTCACCGTCCGCTGCGCGATGGTCCGCCCGTTGACGTCGATCAACCGCACGCCGGCCCGCAACTCCTCCCCGCCCTGATCGCGGGCGAGCATCCGCAGCGTCGGCGTCTGCGGCGCGATGAACACGCCCGTCGGCTCGTCGGTCCAGAACCGCGTCCGGGGCAGCAGCGCGATCGTCACGTCGTCGAAGTTCGCCGACCCGGAGATGTCCGTGTGGTTGACGATGTGCTGCGCGATCGCCTCCGGCGGCGGCGGCAGGAACTTCTCGGGTTGCAGCAGCTCCAGGTCGATCTGCAGCCACGCCGCCGAGGCCCACTTCCCGGGCACATCGATCGCCACCGTCGTCCATTCCTCCGGCGAGAGCACCGGCTCCGACCGAACCTCCGAGCCGGGGATCATCGCCAGCCGCTGGTCGAGCAGCCGGCCCACCAGGAACGCCCGGGCGTGCTCGAGCCCCGTCGTCCGCACCTTCGCCGAGACCGTGTAGTCCGCGTCCGGGAAGATCGGAAGCTCCCCCGCGTTCAGCCGCAGCGACGTCGAGCCTCCCTTGGTGGGCAACCGCACCGAGGTCCCCCCCGACGCGAACATCGTCCGGTCAAACTCCGCCTGGTTGAACCACGGGAACCCCGGCCGGCGTGCCCCGGGCCCCCCCGTCGGATCGTCCTGCGCTCGCACCCAGTGGTCCGGGATCGGGTACGGGTTGCTCGGTTCCTCGAACGTGAACACCCGCAGCAGCCGGCGCGCCGAGTCCGGCCGCCGGACATCCGCCCCGCTCGCCTCCGCCTCGGGCAGGGCCCGGATCGGCTGGGCCCCGACGGCGCACGCCAGCCCGGCCGCGGCCACCAGGGCAAGCGGGCCGCGCGCGGAATGTCCCCTGTTCCCGAGGGTCATGCGTTCATTATCGGCGCACCGGGCGCCCGGGGGTGAGGGCGGAGGGTTCGGGGGGCGGGCCAGAGGGGCGGGGGATGCCCGCCGATCGGTATACTCGCGCATGTCCGCGAAATCGCCGCCCACCTTCCTCGACACCATCGAGCGCTACCTCCTCCGGGCCATCCTCATCGCACTCGCCTTTCTCGCCCTGTTGCTCGCCTTCGCCTGGTGGCAGACCCGAAACGCCCCCGCGACCGGCCGCGCCCCCGCCGCCGTCGCCCCCGCCTCCTCCTCCATCACCCTCGTCATCGACTTCGGCGACGGCACGCAGCGCCGCTTCACCGATCTCCCGTTTTCTCCCGGCATGACCGTCCTCGACGCCATGTCCGCCGCCGCCGCCCACGCCCGCCCGCTCGCCTTCGAGTCCAAGGGCTCCGGCCCCGGCGCGATCATCACCAGCATCGAGGGCATCCGCGACGAGGGCGCCCGCTCCGCCCCGGGGACCGCCCGCGCCTGGCAATACTGGATCAACGCCGCCTACGGCGAGACCTCCGTCGGCGCGGGCGCGCTCCATCCCGGCGATCGCGTCTCGTGGGCGTACCGCCCCTACGCCCGGGACCTCACGCCCCCGCCGTAGGGCCCTTCGCCCCTGCCGATCGCGTGCCGCGGGGCTATCCTCGCCCATGAACCGCCCCCTCTGGATCAACGCCCTCGTCTTCTCCGGCCTGGTCGCACTCGGAGCCGGCAGCCGCCTCGTCGGCGCCGAGCCCAACTTCGCCGCCGTCGCCGCCGTCGCCCTCTTCGCGGGCTTCTTCTTCTCCGGCCGCCTCGTCGCCGCGGCCGTTCCCCTCTGCGCCATGCTCTTCTCCGACGCCCTCATCGGCTGGCACGAGCCGCGCGTCATGGCCGTCGTCTACGCCTCCCTGCTCATCCCCGTCCTCTTCCGCAGCCACATCGCGTCCGCGGGCCGTCCCGTGCTCTGGCGTTCACTCGGCGCGGCCGCCATCTGCTCCCTTGCCTTCTTCCTCCTGACCAACTTCGCCGTCTGGGCCTTCGGCCCGCTGTACACCTCCGACGCCTCCGGCCTTGCCCGCTGCTTCGCCGCCGCGGTGCCCTTCCTGCGGGGAACGCTCGCCAGCGATCTGGTGTTCTCGGCCCTGCTCTTCGGCGGCTATCTGCTGCTGACCCGCCCGGCCGCCCGACCCGCCGTCGTCGCGATCGCGTGAGGGCCCCGGCAACGCGCGCGGCGTAATCGCCACGACCGGCGCGGCACGCACGCCTCGCCCATCTTCGCGTCCGAGAAAACCCTGCGGTAAACTCCAACCGACAGCGGCCGACTGCACGCGCCTCACAGGCATCGCATTCGCCTTCTCTCCCCCGGCCACAACTGTGGCTCAGGCTGTCGGGCCGCCGCCGATCTGTCCGGTCTTGTTCATAACCCCGCTGCGAGGAGAGACTTGCATTCCGCGTCCAGGCGGCGGCCCGGGCCAAGTCTCCCAGATTCGCGCGCCCGGACATGCCCATCGTCGGCCTCCCGTGGCCCGCCGGGAGGAGTTGCGGGGCGCGCAGACTACCCAGATTCTCCTCGTCCGAAAATAGTCCGGAATTTCCTCAAGAAACCGTTGACTCGGCGGGCGTTTTGTGCTCTCCTGATGGCGGTCACTGTCTGGTTCGCTCTCACATCTCTCTCTCGAAGGAAAAGGAACACGAAAATGAATATGTACTCTGCTGTGCGGCTTGCCGCCGCGGCCGGCGTTGTCGTCGTCGCCTCCACCAGCGCTCAGGCCACCCTGTACGGCTGGAACTATGTCCAGGGCCAGCCCGGCGTCACGCCCGGCCCCTCCTCGATGCCCGGCGGCACCGTCGCCTCCATCAACTCCACGTTCGACAGCGTCACCAAGCGCCTGACCTTCGACGTGTTCTTCCGCGGTTCCACCGCCTCCCCCAACTCCAACATCACCAGCGGCTTCTGGCTGGTCCTCAACGACGGCCCCAACCCCAAGACCCACGCCGGCGAGCTCGCCATCCTCTACTTCGACGCCGCCACCCTCTCGGCTCCCAAGCTCTCCGTCTACGGCTACAACGGCCTCAACAACAACAGCTCCTGGCAGGACGGCGCCGCCGACCAGAGCGGCAACCAGACCCCCGACCTCATCAAGGGCATCTACGAGACCTCCTACATCAACTCCATCCTCGCCGAGAGCACCACCATCGCCGGCCTCAACTACCGCCACATGAAGTTCGACATCGACGCCTCCGACCTCGTCTCCCACACCCCGCTCTACCCCGAGGACGGCCCCTGGCACGGCACCGGCTTCGACGACCAGCTCGGAATCTGGTTCCACGCCCTCGACTCCTTCAACGCTTCCTACGAGTCCTCCGGCGGCGGTCGGCGCGGCAAGATCACCAGCCTCTCCACCTCCGGCGAGACCTACTTCGACGGCAGCAACATCACCACGTTCATCATCCCCACCCCCTCCTCCGCCGCGCTCCTGGGCCTGGGCGGCCTCGTCGCCCTCCGCCGCCGGCGCGCCTGAGCCCCGCCAGCCGGGTCATCGTGGGTCAACTTCCTCCGCCCGGCGCGTGCCCCGCACGCGCCGGGCGTTTTCTTGCGCAAGGAAGGTGCCCCGGACTCGAACATCGCGTCGGCAAAGAAAACGTCACCCACGGGCGATCGCCAGACCGCCGGGCCTTCACGCCCTCAGCAGCCGCTCCAGGAAGTGGATGTCGATCCCCCCCTCCTGGAACGCCGCGTTGCGCATCAGCCGCTTGTGCAGCGCGATCGTCGTCTTGATCGGCTCCACCCTGAACTCGTGCAGGGCCCGCTCCATCCGCGCGATCGCCTCCGTCCGCGTCGGCGCGTGCACCAGCAACTTCCCGATCATGCTGTCGTAGTTCGTCGGCACGGTGTATCCGGTGACGACGTGCGAATCCAGCCGCACGCCCGGCCCGCCCGGCGGCTCGTACCTGGTGATCGTCCCCGGGCTGGGCATGAAGTTCTTCTCCGGGTCCTCCGCGTTGATGCGGCACTCGATCGCGTGCCCGTTCACCTTGACGTCGCCCTGCTTGATGCTCAGTTTCTCGCCCGAGGCGACCCTGATCATCTCCTTGACGATGTCCACGCCCGTGATGAGCTCCGTCACCGGGTGCTCCACCTGCACCCGCGTGTTCACTTCCAGCATGTAGAAGTTCTGGTCTTTGTCCATCAGGAACTCGACCGTCGCCGCGCCCGAGTAGTTGGCCGACCGGATCAGGCGCGCCGCCGACTCGCACACCGCGTCCCGCTTCTTCGGGTCGATGTGCGGCCCGGGGGCCTCCTCGATCACCTTCTGGTGCCGGCGCTGCATCGAGCAGTCGCGCTCGAACAGGTGGATCGCATTCCCGTGCTTGTCCCCGAGGCACTGCACCTCGACGTGGCGGGCGTGCTCGAGAAACTTCTCGATGAACACCGCCCCGTTGCCGAACGCCGAGAGGGCCTCCTGGCTGGCGCTGCGCAGGTTCGAGCGCAGGGCCATCTCGTTGTGGCACACCCGCATCCCCCGCCCGCCCCCGCCCGCCGCGGCCTTGATGATGACCGGATACCCGATCTTCGCCGCGACCGCGATCGCCTCCTCCTCCTCCTCGATCGCCCCCGGCGAGCCCGGGAAGATCGGCACCCCCGCCTCCTTCGCGGCGTTCTTGCACGCCACCTTGTCCCCGAGCTTCGCCATCGCCGCCGGCGAGGGCCCGATGAACTCGATCTTGCAGTCGGCGCACACCTGGGCGAACTCGGCCCGCTCGCTCAGGAACCCGTACCCCGGGTGGATCGCGTCCACGTTGGCCACCTCGGCCGCGGCGATGATGCGGGCGATGTTGAGATAGCTGTCCTTGCTCGGCCCCGGCCCGATGCAGACCGACTCGTCGGCGAGCCTCAGGTACGGGGCATCCTTGTCGGCCGTGGAGTACACGCAGACCGACGCGATGCCCATCTCGCGGCACGCGCGGATGATGCGGAGGGCGATTTCACCGCGGTTGGCTATGAGGATTCGGCTGAACATGGTTGGGGTGTCGGGGTGTGCGGGTGTCGGGGTGGCAAGGGAAACCGGCATCGGCGCGAGGCGGGCGTCAGGGCTCGACACCTTGACGCCTCGACGCCTCGACACCCTGCCCTACGACGGCCTGACCAGGAACAGCTGCTGCCCATACTGCACGGCCTGCCCGCTGGTCACAAGCACCCGCTCGATCACGCCGCTCGTCTCGGCCTTGATCTCGCTGAACACCTTCATGGCCTCGATCAGGCACACCGTCGAGTCCGGCCCGACCGACGCCCCCGCCTGCACGTACGCCGGAGACTCCGGATTCGGCGCCAGGTACACCGTCCCCACCATCGGGCTCACGATCGGCACCAGCCCCGCGGTGTCCTTGGCGCCGGCATCCCCCCTGGACTCATCGCCCCCGGCGTCCGCCTCGCCCGAGGCCGCGCTCGCCCGGGCCGGCACGCCCGCGGGCGCGTGGTACACCACCGGCGCCCCGGCGACGGGCCCGTTCCCGCCGCGCTTGATCGTCACCGTCTCCTGCTGGTCCTGCAGGTCCAGCTCGGCGAGTTCGTTCTCAACCATCAGCCGCACGAGTTCTTTGAGTTTTCGTATGTCAATCATGTGAGGATCCAGAAGCGGCCGGGCGGCGAAGTGGCAGGATGGCAGAGTGCGCGGGCTCGCCGCGCCCCTGTCCAAACGCCTTCACTCTGCCACTCGGCCGCTGAGCCACTTTGCCACTCCTACAGCGTGCACCACTCCATCGTCTTCTTCATCGAGCACAGGTTCGTCGCCCCCTTGTCCGTGATCGCGTAGTCGTCCTCGATCCGAACCCCGCCCTCGCCGGGAAGATAAATCCCCGGCTCGATCGTCACCACCATCCCCGCCTCGAGCCGAACCCCCGCCATCATGTTCGTCAGGCGCGGCTCCTCGTGCCCGTTGAGCCCCAGCCCGTGCCCCAGCCCGTGCCCGAAGAACTCCGCGTATCCCGCCCTGGCGATGTGCTTGCGGGCGATCGCGTCGATCTCCGTGGTCAGCTTCCCCGGCGCGAGCGCATCGGCTGCCATCTCCTGCGCTTCAAGAACTATCTTGTAGATCTCCGCGATCTTCGCCGGCCACTTCCCCATCGCGAACGTCCGCGTCATGTCCGAGTGGTACCCCTGGTACACCGCGCCCCAGTCGATCAGCAGCGACTTGCCCGCCGCGATCTTCTTGGTCTGCGGGCGATAGTGGGGGAGGCTCCCGTTGGCCCCCGCGGCGACGATGCTCTGGAACCCCGGCTCGCTCGACCCCCGGCGCTTCATCTCCGCCTCAAGGTCCGCCGCGATATCCGCCTCCGTCCGCCCCGGCTTGATCGTCGGCAGCACGGCCAGGAGCGCGCCTTCCTGGATCTTCGCGGCCTTCTTGATCAGCCCGATCTCCATCTCGTCCTTGATCACCCGCAGCTTCGGCACCACGTTGGCCGTGTCCGCCAGCCGCTTGGCGCCCCCCGGGCCGAGCTTCCGTCCGATCGCCGCCCTCTCCGCGATCGTCATGTACTCGGCCTGGATCCCGATCTTCCCCGCCCCCTCCCCCGCCGCCACCCCGCCCACGACCTCGGCGATCGCCTCGATCATCGACTTGGTGCGGATGAACACCTCCGCCACCTCCCCGACATCCTCGAGTTCTTCCTTGTACCGGAAGTCGCTGATGATCACCGGCCGCCGCCCTTGATGCACCAGCGCGGGCACAAGCAAGTAACTGTCGCCCCCCAGAAACCCCGTGAGATACCCCACATCCTTGGGGTTGGTCACCAGCATGAATCCAAGGCTCGCATCCGCCACCATCTTCGCCAGCCGTTGCAGGCGTTGCGCAAAGGGGCTCGCGCTGGAGTTCTTCGACCGACGAGAGGGAGCGGCGAGCGTGGGCATGGCCATTGGCAAAGATGATACCGACTTCTCACGACTTTCGCGCGCGTTGTCGGCAACTCCACCCACGTTCGCCCAGTAGACTCCCCGACCCATGCCCACCCCGGCATCCAACCGACCCTCGCCCGGCGCCCTTTTCGCGGCCGCAATCCTCGTAGCGATCCTCATCGCCACCATCGGCCTCCCCCTCGTCGGCATCGCCCTCCAACTCAGCGCCCCCAATCCCACCCCCGATGCTCGCCCCGAAACATCCCCCTGGTCTTGGGGGGCTGTTGCCGAAACCTTCCTCTACACCACGCTCATCGGCGGCCTGGCCACCACCATCGCCCTCCCCGGCGCGTGGCTCATGCGCCGTCGCTCCGCGCTGGCCGGGGCGCTCCTCGGGCTTCCGCTTCTCATGCCGACGTATCTCGCCTACGCGGGATGGGGATTGCTCCGCGGCCCCGGCTCATCCCTGGGCGATCTCCTCGGGCGCGCCCCCCCGTGGGTCAGCACGTCCTTCGACCGCTCCCTCGCCGTCGTCGGCCTGAGCCTCTGGGCCTGGCCGATCGCCGCCTTCGTCATCGGCGCGGCCGCCCGGCGCATCCCCGCCCACCTCCTCGACGCCCTCGACGTTGAGCCCGGGCCGGCGTGGCGAAAGACCCGGGTCGTGGTGGGCATGCTGTTCACCTCCATCGTCGGCTCGATCGCTCTCATCGCCCTGGCGATGGCCGGTTCCGCGGTCCCGCTCCACCTGGCCCAGGCCGACACCTACGCCGTCCACCTCTGGCGTTTCATGCTCACCAACGCCGATCCGGCCAGCGTCTGGCACGCCTCCTGGCCCCTGTTCCTGCTCGCCGTCATCGGCGCACTCGCCGTCTTTCGGGCCGTCTCCCGCGAGCGGCCGCCCATCGCCGACGAGGGCGACACCCCCCATCGCCCCATCGCCCGCACCGCCACGCTCGTGGCCGGGGGCGTCTGGTTCCTCGCCGTCATCGCTCCGGGCCTCCTCTTCGCCGCCCACATCCGCCACTGGTCCCCCGTCGGCGAGTCCGCGCTGGTCAAGTTCTGGCGTTTCAACTCGAGCGCCGTCGTCACCAGCGGACTTGTCGCCGCCGCCGTCGGCACGTTCGTCGCCGCCGTCGCCCTGGCGACCTTCTCCATCCGATCCGCCCGCGCCCGTGGCATCCAAGCGCGGGTCGCCTCCTGCTCGCTGGTCGTGTTCCTCGCCGGCGCGATCATCCCCGGCATTCTCGTCGGCAACGCCACCCTTGGCTTCTGGAACGCCCCCTTCCTCCCGCGCGCCGCCGGTGATTCCCTCTGGCCCGTCGTCCTGGCCCACACCGCCCGCTTCGGCTTCCTCGGGGCCCTCGCCGGGTGGTGGCTCGGCTCGCTCGAGACCCCCGACGAGCGGGGCGCCCGCCTCATGCTCGCCGGAGACTCCCTGCGCGCCTGGGCCGCCCTCTGTCTCCGCCCCCACATCGGCGTCGTCGTCGGCATCGCCCTCGCCGGCGCGGCCCTCTCCCTCCACGAGATCGAGTCCACCGTCATCCTCCAGCCCCCCGGCCCCACCAGCCTCGCCCAGTACATGCTCGACAAACTCCACTACAACCGCAACGAGGACCTCTGCGCCGCCGGCGTCAACCTCTTTGCCGTCGGGCTGGCCGTCGCCCTCGCCTCCGGATTTCTCATCGCCCGAACCCGCCTTCCCCGGCGGCAGTAGCCACCCCCTTCTGCACCGCCCTCTCCCGCCGCCGGTATCGGGTATGCTGGCGACTCACGGGCCTTCGGGAGCACACCTCGGAATGACTCCAGTGGCGGCACCAGATGCGGGCAACTCACGGCGGTGGCCGCGCGCCATCGCCCTGCTCGGCCTGGCCCTCCTCCTCCCCGCCTGCGCCCGCTCCCCGACGGGCGAAACCCCCGCCCCCATCCGCAACCCGCGCATCCTCGGCGCCCTCGGCGACACCCCCGGCCGCTTCGCCTACCCCCGCTGCATCGACCACGACGCCGAGGCGCTCTGGGTCATCGACAAGTCCGCCCGCGTGCAGCGCATCGACCCCGCCTCCGGCAAGTGCCTCGCCCTCTTCCACATGCCCGAGTGGGAACTCGGCAAGCCCACCGGTTTCTGCGTCGCCCCCGGCCCGGACAAGGGCGGCGCGTGGTGCGACGACCTCCTCTACATCGCCGACACCCACTACCACCGCGTCATGATCTACAAGGCCCCCAAGAGCACCCCCGAAGGGGACCCGGGGGTCATCGAGCCGGTCTCGCACTTCGGCGAGTACGGCTCCGGCCCCGGCCAGTTCTACTACCCCACCGACGTGGCGGTCCTCCTCAAGCAGCCCTCCGATATGCGGCCCGACCGTCAGGGAGGGCTCGGCGACCCGGCGACAACCAAGCCCTCCCTCACGGTCGGGCTGCCTGCTCACTCCGCCATCGACCGCATCTACGTCTCCGAGTACGGCGGCAACGACCGTATCAGCATCTTCGACGCCAACCATTCCTATCTCTCATCCTTCGGCGTCGAGGGGAGCGGCAACGATCCAACGAAGATCGAGTTCAACCGCCCCCAGTCCCTCGCCTTCCGCACGCGCTCCGACGGCTCGAAGGAGCTCATCGTCGTCGATGCCTGCAACCACCGCCTCGGGCGCTTCACGCTCGACGGCGCGCTCATCGGCTGGATCTCCTCCCCCGCCAACCAGGGCCGCAAGCCGGGCCAGTTCAACTATCCCTACGGCATTGTTGTCCTCCCCGACGGCACCGCCATGATCAGCGAGTTCGGCGGCGCACGCTGCCAGCGCATCGACCTCGACACGGGCCGCTCCCTCGGCTGCTGGGGCGAGCCCGGGCGCGAGCCGGGCCAAGTCCTCGCCCCCTGGGCCGTCACGACGCTGAACAACACCATCTACCTCCTCGACTCCGGCAACAATCGAATCGTGGCGTTTCCTCAACCAAGATGAACCACAGAGACTCAGAGACACAGAGAGGAGGTTGGAATGGAAGGCGCTCTGGACCGCGCGGGGTGGGATCAGTTGACCGATCGCATCATCGGTTTGGCGATCCAAGTCCATCGCACCCTCGGTCCGGGGCTTCTGGGGTCGGCCTACGAGGAGTGTCTGTGCTTCGAGCTCGCCGCGGCCAATCTGACGTTCCAGCGGCAACGTCCTCTGCCCGTCTCGTACAAATCCGTTCAACTCGACCTTGGATACAGGCTGGATGTTGTCGTCGAGGGCCGCGTCATCATCGAACCCAAGACCGTCGAAAAACTGCTCCCCATCCACGAGGCCCAACTCCTGACCTACCTGAAGCTCAGCGGAATCAAGACCCGACTCTTGCTCAACTTCCTCACCCCTGTCCTCAAGGACGGAATCAAACGCCTCTGCAACTGACCCCATTCCTCTCTGTGTCTCTGTGCCTCTGTGGTTCTTGATTTCATGCTCACCCTCGCCCTCAACCTCGGCCCCATCGCCTTCGACCAGCCCCTCTGGCTGGTCCTGGTGCCCATCTGCTGGGCCCTCATCATCTGGATCGGCCGCCAGTCCCTCTCCGGCCTGGGCACCATCTCCCGGCGCGTCGCTCTCTTCATGCGGCTCCTCGTCGTCCTCCTGGTCATCGGCGCCATCGCCAAGCCCTTCTGGCGCAAGGAGGCCAAGGGCGTCAACCTCACCGTCGTCGTCGATGTCTCCGACTCGGTCAACCGCAAGCTCAAGCTCCCCGACGGCCGCATGGTGGACGTCCCCACCTACGTGGACGCCTACCTCCGCGAGGCCGCCGAGTTCGCCAGGCCCGGCGACACCATCTCCCGCATCACCATCGCCAAGAAGGCCTACGTCCAGTCCCTCCCCGTCCCGCCCAAGGAGCACCCCGACTCCCAGACCCTCGGCGACACCGACGCCTCCAACCTCGCCGCCGGCGTCGCCATGGCCGTCGCCGTCCCCGGCAAGGACACCGACCAGCAGGCCGCGGCCAAGCGCATCCTCCTCATCTCCGACTTCAACGAGACCACCGGCAGCGTGCAGAAGGCCGCCGCCGAGGCCGCCTCCACCGCCCACATCCCCATCGACGTCCTCCCCCTCCGCTACAAGTTCGAGCAGGAGATCATGGTCGATCGCGTCGTCGTTCCCTCCACCGCCCGCATGGGCCAGACCATCACCCTGCGCGCCCTCATCAGCTCCATCAAGCCCGCCTCCGGCAAGCTCGCCCTCACCGTCAACGGCGACCAGGTCCAGCTCGGCCCCACGCCCGGCGAGATGTCCATGCACGTGGACCTCAAGCCCGGCTCCAACATCATCCCCATCCCCATCACGCTCCCCTACGCCGGCCCCCAGAAGTTCGAGGCCCACTTCACCCCCGACAACCCCGACGACGACTCCATCGCCCAGAACAACACCAACATGGCCATCACCTTCGTGCAGAGCGAGGGGCGCGTCCTCGTCATCGCCCCCACGCCCGAGGAGGTCGGCCCCCTCACGAGGGTCCTCCGCGAGGCCCACCTCGACGCCACCGTCCTCCGCCCCGAGGACGCCCCCAAGGACCTGGTCGATTGGGGGGCCTACGACGCCGTCGTCGTCGCCAACACCTCCGCCGGCGATCTCTCCCAGCGCCAGCAGGAGGAGATGCGGGCCTACGTCCACGACCTCGGCGGCGGCCTGGTCATGGTCGGCGGCCCCGATTCCTTCGGCGCCGGCGGCTGGCTCGGCTCCCCCGTCGCCGACGCCCTCCCCATCAAGCTCGACCCCCCACAGCAGCGCAAGATGCCCCGCGGCGCGCTCGTCCTGCTCATGCACTCCTGCGAGATGCCGCGCGGCAACTTCTGGGGCCAGCAGGTCGCCCTCGCCGCCGTCAACAACCTCTCCCGCCTCGACCTCGCCGGCGTCCTCGAGTTCTCCTTCGCCAAGGGCGATTGGTGGGTCCACCCCCTCAGCGAGGTCGGCAACAAGGCCGCCATCACCCGCGCCATCAACTCCCTCACCTTCGGCGACATGCCCTCCTTCGACAACCTCCTCAAGATGGCCTACGACGATCTCTCCACCGTCGCCGCGGGGGCCAAGCACGTCATCATCATCTCCGACGGCGACCCCCAGATCGCCAACAAGGGCCTCCTGGACGACTGCGCCGCCGCCAAGATCTCCGTCTCCACCGTCCTGGTCTACCCCCACAACCGAACTCCCGGCGTGCAGGGCGGCGACTGGGACACCATGCGACTCATCGCCAAGCGCACCAAGGGCCGCTTCTACCCCATCATCGACGGGGGCGACTTCGCCCGCCTCCCCGGCATCTTCATCAAGGAGGCCCAGGTCGTTAAACGCTCGCTCATCTGGGAGGGCGACCCCTTCCCGCCCACCGTCGTCAACGCCGTCAGCGAGCCCATGCGCGGCCTGACCACCGGCGGCTTCCCGCCCATCTCCGGATACATCGTCGCCGCCGAGCGCGAGGGCCTCTCCATCGTCACCCTGCGCGGCAAGGAGAACGACCCCATCCTCGCCCACTGGCAATACGGCCTGGGCAAGTCCGTCGCCTTCACCTCCGACGCCGGCGCACGCTGGACCACCGCCTGGCCCTCGTGGGGCAAGTATCGCGCCTTCTGGGAGCAGCACATCCGCTGGGCCATGCGCCCCGGCGGCAACGCCGACATGCGCATCTCCACCGAGCAGGTCGGCGACAAAACCAGGATCACCGTCGAGGCCCTCGACTCCAAGGGCGAGCGTCTGAACTTCGTCCGCTTCGCCGGGCGCGCCGCCGGACCCAACGGCTCCAGCCAGCCCGTCGAGCTCCGCCAGGTCGGCCCCGGCCGCTACGAGGGCACCATCGACACCGCCGCCTCCGGCGCGTACGTCTTCAACCTCCGCTACATCTCGCCAAACCCCGACGCCCCGGGCCAGACGCGCGAGGGGAACATCCAGGCCGCCGTCACCCGCCCCTACGCCGACGAGTTCAAGACCCTCCAGGACAACGCCCCCCTCGGGAAACTCGTCGCCGAGATCACCGGCGGGCGCGTCGTCAACGAGGACCCGCGCCTCGCCGACCTCTGGCTCCGCACCGACCTGAAGATGCCCATCGACCAGCGCCCCATCTGGATCGTCGTGGCGATCCTCTCCCTGGGCATGTTCCTCTTCGACGTCGCCGTCCGCCGCATCCGCTTCGACCCGCAGGCCATCGCCGCCGGCGTGAAGCGCGGCCTCGGCCAGGGCGCAACCCAGGCCGGCCAGCAACTCGGCGGCCTCAAGGAAGCCCGCCAGCGGGCCCAGCAATCCATCGCCAAACCACCGGGCGCCGCCTCCGCCCCCGCCAAGCCCGGCCCGATCGACGCGGCCACCGCCAAAGCCAAGTTCGAAGTCGACGATGCAGAACTCAAGAAGTCCCGCACCAACGAGGCCGTCGCCGACCTCAGCGCCCCCGACAAGAAAGACCGCCCCGCAACCACCGGCCTCTCCCAGCAGACGGGCGAACCCCCGACCCAGGAGCAAGGCCTGTCCAGACTCAAGAAAGCCCGCGAACGCGCCCAGGAAAAGTTCGAAGACGAAGAACCACCGGCCAAGGCTTGAAACACCGAGAACCACCGAGGGTCACGGAGCAGAGCCCGAAACCAACGCGATATGAACCCGATCCCCTCCAAACTCCACAGCACCATCCGTGCCCGCGAGATGCGCGCCGCCAACGCGCAAGTCCGCCGCGCTCAGCACATTCTCCGCCTTCAGCCCGCTTCAGCGGGCTTGTTCACTTCTAGCCCACGCCTTCAGGCGTGGGTGCTGGATTCGCCACTCCACCCCCGTTTCTGATTTCCCCCGAGCCCGATTCAACGGGCTTCTCCGTCAGCGTTTACGCCCCGTTCCTCCCCGCTCTTCTCCGTGGCCCCCGTGGCCCCCCGTGTTTCAAGTTCTGGAGTTTCCAATGCCCGTCGCCGAAGCCCCCACCGTCACCCCCGAAGCCGTCAAAGCCAAGTGCGAAGCCTTCCGCGCCACCTACACCCGCCTCCGCGATGAGATCGGCAAGGTCATGGTCGGCCACACCGACGTGATCGACGCCACCCTCATCGGCCTCTTCGCCGGCGGCAACGTCCTGCTCGAAGGCGTCCCCGGCCTGGGCAAGACCATGCTCGTGCGAACCCTCGCCGACACGCTCACCCTCCCCTTCTCCCGCATCCAGTTCACCCCCGACCTCATGCCCGCCGACGTCATCGGCACCAACATCGTGATGGAAGACCCCGGCACCGGTCGCCGCAAGTTCGAGTTCCAGCAAGGGCCCATCTTCGCCCAGATCGTCCTCGCCGACGAGATCAACCGCGCCACCCCCAAGACCCAGTCCGCCCTCCTCGAGGCCATGCAGGAGCGCAGCGTCACCGTCGCCGGCCACACCTACAAGCTCGACAAGCCCTTCTTCGTCCTCGCCACCCAGAACCCCATCGAGCAGGAGGGCACCTACCCGCTCCCCGAAGCCCAGCTCGACCGCTTCATCTTCAAGATCACCGTCGGCTACTCCAAGCTCGACGAGCTCATGACCATCATGGACCGCACCACCGGCACCCACAACCCCCAAGCCGGCAAGATCCTCGACGGCCCCCAGATCCTCGAGGCCCAGACCCTCATCCGCGACTGCATCGTCGCCCCCCATGTCAAGGAATACGCGGCCCGCCTCGTCCTCGCCACCCACCCCCAGGGCCAGTTCGCCCCCAACATCACCAACCAATACGTGAGATGCGGAGCCTCCCCCCGCGCCGCCCAGGCCCTCCTCCTCGGCGGCAAGGTCCGAGCCCTCACCGACGGCCGCTACCACGTCGGCTACAAAGACATCCAGGACGTCGCCCTCCTCGCCCTCCGCCACCGCGTCATCCTCAACTTCGAAGCCGAAGCCGACCGCGTCACCGGCGACGACGTCGTCCGCAAGCTCCTCGAAGCCACGCCCAAGGAGCCGGTGAAGGTCGGGTAGCCCCATCCGCACGCTCGCCCGACTCCCGAAAGGCTCGCCATGCAGTCCAAGCCCAGCGCACTCGCCATCACCGCATCCGTCCTGTTGGTCGTCTTTGGCACATCGCCTGCGTTCGGCCATGGCGTGATCCCCGAAGCCACGCCCGTCGATCGCATCATCCAGAACCTCGAAGCCCGTCTCAAGGACAAGCCCGACGACGCCGAGATGCACTACCGGCTCGGACGCACGCACGGTCTCGCGTTCGAACTCAAGACCGATACCGTCAGCGTCTGGAATCGTCAGGACCCCACCGAGATTGCCGAGCGATGCTGGCAGTGGAAATCCGATCCCAAGAACGAACCCAAAGACGCGCAGCTTCGCACGCATCTGGCGGAGGCCATCAAGCACCTGAGCCTTGCGATCCAACTTGATCCATCTCCCGCGCGCTACCACATGGCCCTTGGCTCCGTGCTCGAATCCGGCCTCCCGCTGGCCGGAAAGATCGATCAATGGCCCCGGCCGCCTGCCGAGGGGGCGGCCGCGCACATCAACGACTATCTCACCCGTGAGATTAACGCCGCGGAGGCCGATCCCGAAAAGGCCAAGACCGTTATCTCGTCGCTCCGTTCCTCTTTCAAGACCGACGGCGGCTTTACCGTCCGCGATGTTGTTGCCGCCACCTTGCTCAAGCGACTCTCCGATCCCAATGCTCATCGGGCCAAGGTTGCCCGTGATCTGCTCACCGAAGACTGGCGCGTCCAGATGGGCGATGAGTACTTCACGGCGATGGCCTTCGCTCTTCCGGCCGACAGCGAGCTTCGCGACAAGCCCATCTGGGGAAGCATGGACTGCTGGATCGCCTACGACGCATCCAAGTGCTATCTCCGTTTGGTCAAGGGCGGCATGATCAAGAATGTGCCCCCGATCCGCAAGGCGGCCGCGAAGGCCGTGAACTCCTCGTTTGAGGACCTGCCCACTCCCAACGCCATCACGCCCATCGTCTTCCCGGTCTCCACGGATCAATCACTCGGATCCCTCATCGACTCCACCACCGCCGTCCCCTTCGATCTCGATGGAAGCGGCCGGCCTCAATCTTGGCCTTGGCCTCTTTCGAGCGCCGGAATCCTCGTCTGGGATCCCACCAACTCCGGCAAGATCACCTCCGGCCGCCAACTTTTCGGCTCCGTCTCCTGGTGGATCTTCTTCGACAACGGCTACCAGGCCCTCGACGCCCTCGACGACAACCGCGACGGCGAGCTCACCGGCCCCGAGCTCAAGGGCATCGCCGTGTGGATAGACCGCAACGGCAATGGCGTCTCCGATCCGGGCGAGGTTGTCCCCGTCGAATCGTTCGGCATTCGCTCGATACGCGTGCGGGCGACGAGCACCGAGGACGGGTGCCCGGCCAATCGCGATGGGCTGGTCATGGCCGACGGCCGCGTTCTTCCCACGTACGACTGGATCGCTCAGCCCGCAACCTCCGCTCCCGCGACGTCCACCCCATCGCAGCCCATCGCATCCCGCCTCCGCGCTGCTCCCTGACGTGTTTGCACTCGACACCGCTCGCCTACCCGATGCTCAAAACCCCCAACCTCAAACGCCCCGAGAAACTCGAAGACCTGCTCACCCCCGAGCTCGTCGCCCGCCTGGGCTCCCTCGATGTCTCCTCGCGCAAGATCATGACCGGCAAACTCAAGGGCGAACGCCGCTCCAAACGGCGCGGCGAGTCGGTCGAGTTCGCCGACCACCGCCCCTACGTCTACGGCGACGACCTCCGCCACATCGACTGGAACATCTTCGGCCGCCTCGACAAGATGTTCCTCAAACTCTTCCTCGAAGAGGAAGACCTCTCCCTCTCCATCGTCATCGACTGCTCCGCCTCCTCCGACACCGGCGATCCCAACAAGTTCCTCTTCATGCAGCGCCTCGCCGCCGCGCTCGGCTACGTCGGCCTGGTCAACCTCAACCGCGTCGTCGTCAGCGCCATCGGCGACAAGGGCCTCCGCGAGGGCGAGGCCCCCGAGCTCGGCCCCGACGGCCAGCCACTCCCCCCCCAGGGCCTCGTCTCCGCCATCCGCGACCTCCGCGGCAAGCGCCGCCTCCAGGACCTCGTCGCCTACATCCTCTCCATCCAGCCCTCCGGCCAGACCCGCTTCACCGACGCCTGCAAGCGCATCGCCATCACCCGGCGCGGCGGCAAGGGCGTCATGGTCGTCCTCTCCGACTTCCTCATCAAGGAGGGCTACGAGCCCGGCCTGCGCCTCCTCAAGGGCCAGGGCTTTGACGTCTACGCCATCCAGGTCCTCTCCCCGCAGGAAATGGAGCCCACCATCGGCGGCGACCTCCGCCTCAAGGACCTCGAAGACGGCGACACCGCCGAGGTCACCATCACCGCCCCGCTCCTCAAGAAGTACAAGCAGTTGATGAACGCCTACTGCAACAAACTCCACGCCTTCTGCACCCAGCGCGACATCATCCACATGACCGTCAAGAGCGACATGCCCGTGGACCAACTGGTGCTCGACTACCTGCGACGAAGGGGGCTTCTGCGATGACAGGGTGCCAAGGTGACAAGGTGTCCAGGTGTCGAGGGCCCTGCCCCGGCTCCATCCCCTGCGCCCCTGCCACCTCGACACCTCGACACCTGGACACCTCGCCCGCATGACCTTCGCCACCCCCATCCTCGCCGCCATCGCCGCCGCCATCGCCATCCCGACGCTGGTGATTCTGTACTTCTTGAAACTCCGCCGCCGTGACATGGAAGTCTCTTCCACCATGCTCTGGAAGAAGGCCATCCAGGACCTCCAGGCCAACGCCCCCTTCCAGAAACTCCGCAACAACATCCTCCTCATCCTCCAGCTCATCGCCCTCGCCGCCGCGCTCCTCGCCCTCGCCCAGCCCGAACTCCGCCACCGCGGCGTCTCCACCGCCCGCCGCATCATCATGATCGACCGCTCCGCCTCCATGAACTCCCTCGACGGCGACGCCAAGCCCGGCGAGCCCCTCCCCGCCGAGTCCGCCGACTCCGACGCCAAGCCCCGCTCCACCCGCCTCGCCGCGGCCAAGAAGAAAGCCCTCGACCTCATCACCAGCCTCAAAGAGCCCGGCCTCTTCGACGACAAGGCCGAGGAGGCCATGGTCATCGCGTTCGACACCTCCGCCGTCGTCATCCAGACCTTCACCGCCAACAAGGCTCTCCTCAAGGACGCCATCGACAAGGTCACGCCGTCGGACGCGCCATCCTCGCTCGGCCAGGCCTACGACCTCGCGCGGGCCTACACCGGCACCAAGAAGTTCGAGGACCAGGTGAAAGAGGAAGTCGGCGGCAAGCCCGCCGGGTTCATCGCCTCCGGTCCGACGGCCACCCTCCACATCTTCTCCGACGGCCGACTCCCCGACGCCGAGAAGATCCAGACCGCCCCGGAAGATTCCGTCGTCTACCACGCCATCGGCGCTTCCGACTCGCCCAACATCGCCATCACCGGCCTACGGGCCGAGCGATCCTTCGACAACCCCGCCCGCGTCAACATCTTCATCGGTCTGCAGTCCACCGACACGTCGCCGCGCTCGGTCGATGCCGAGGTCACGGTGGACGGCGAGCCGCAGAGCCTCAAGGCCATCAAGATCGCCGCGGCCACGCAGCCCGTCGGCACCGACTCGGCCAAGACCGAGCCCGGCCAGGGGGCCCAGCCCGGCGACGCCCCGCCGGTCACCGTGAAGCCGCGCATCGTGCCGGGGCTTGGCGGGGTGGTCTTCCCGATCGACCGGGTTAGCGGGGGCGTGGCGACGGTGCGGCTGCTGGTCGGCGAGCGCGATGCGCTCGCCACCGACAACACGGCGTTCCTGACCATCCCGCCGGCCAAGCGGCTCGCCGCGGTGCTGGTGACCAATGGCAATCTGTTCATCAAGTCCGCCATCGATGGGCTGAGCCTGAGCAAGTTCGACGTCAAGTCGCCCGAGGCGTTCCAGACGATGCTCGACAAGGGCGAGACGGCGCAGTACGACGTGATGATCTTCGATCGGGTCTTGCCGACGGTGGTGCTGCCGGACAAGACCAAGGGGCCGGGATTGCCGCCGGGGCGGTCGCTGGTGCTCGGCGCGGTGCCGCCGCCGCCGCTGGGGCTGATCGATGATGGGCCGGGGGAGGCGGACTTGATCGCGGCGTACGACCGCGAGCATCCGGCGCTGCGGATGGCCGCGCTGGACAAGGTGAATGTGGGCAAGACGCGCAAGACGCGGATCGCGCCGGACACGCCGGTGAAGACGATCGCGGAGTTCACCAAGGCGGGGCCGGCGATCGTGGAGATCGGGGATGCGACGAGGCAGGCGCTGGTGATCCCGTGGGATGTGGCCGACAGCGACTGGCCGTTTGATCCCGGGTGGGTGCTGTTTCTGGCCAGCAGCATTCTGCACCTGAGCGAGACGCAGGCGGGGGCGCTCAGCGAGGGCATCCGCGCGGGCGACACGCTGACGACGCGCCTGCCGCCGGGGTCGGAGAAGATCCGGCTCACGCCGCCCGATGGGGCGGGCGACGCGGTGAATCTCGAGCAGGCCCCCGACGGCACGGTCTCGTTCGGGCCGATCGTGAAGACCGGGATGTACACCGTCTCGTGGGAGGGGCAGGCGACGGCGATCGATGTCCCCGACGGCGCGGCCGCGCGTCGGCGGATCGCGGTGAACCTGCTCGATCCTTATGAGAGCGACATCGGGGCCACGGCCACGCTCTCGCTGGCGCGGGATGAGGTGAAGTCGCAGACGGAGCGCGAGTCGGATTTGACGCGGCGGCTGTGGCCGTATCTGCTGCTGGGGGCGCTGGGGGTGATGATGCTGGAGTGGTTTGTGTACAACCGGAAGGTGGCGCTGTGAGGAGGGGAAAGTTCAGAGTTCAAAGTTCAGAGTTCAAATGAACAGCCGTGGGCCCGATGGGTTGGGGCTTTGGTGCTGGGCATTGTGGCTTTGCGGGGTGCCGGGGCGGAGCCCGGCGTTAGCGCTGGGATGTGGTGGGGTCGCGGGCTCGGGGGGTGAGCGGGGTGGTGGTGCCGGTGGTGGTCAGGATCGTGGTGGGGGAGTGGGCGGCGGATGAGCAGGGGCCGCAGGGGTTGGGGGTGGTGGGGTTGTCAGTCCCCACCCGCAATCGCAACGCAGATATGATACGGGTGTCGCGCGTGACGTCGATGCGGCCCGTGAGTTTGCCGTCGACATCTGGACGGTCGATATTGACCGGTACGGAAGAATTGCCGGCGTCTGCCGGAAATGTTGTGCCGTAACCCGTGAACGAACCGCGCAGATCGAGGTTGAGCGCATGGCGCGTCCAGTCCGACGTCGCCTGCAGTTCGGGCGCGATCCGGTAAAACGCCGAGCCTTGCGGCTGCGCGAAGCGGCCCGGGTTGGTGTCGTAGCCTCCCGAGACCTCGACGGCCTCTTTCACCAGAAATCCGCCGACATAATTGCCGACCTGTCCGAACGGATCGCCATCGACCTTGAGCTTTCAGCTCGGCGGCGCGCCCTCGCCGATGCCCGCGAACGAGGGCGACACCGGCGGCCCCACACG